>NZ_DIMV01000062.1:14629-30913 GCF_002425715.1 Mesotoga sp. UBA5557 | reverse complement strand
CTGGGACGAAGGACTAAGGACGACTCTTCACAGCGTACAGCGTTATCTTGTAAGCGGCTCTTTCCCCGCGAAGCGGGCCTTGCGACCACTGATGCTCTTCAGTGCATTGCGTCCCACCGAAGGTGGCATCACTTCTGCCGATGCTTTTCGGCGCATCACTTCCCCGGACGTTTCTCCGGGCATCACTTCCTGCGAAGCAGCCTCACTTCCCGACTCAGTCGGCCTTGCGTCCCGGCATGTTCTTCGCCGGCATTGCGACCTGGGCCGTTCTTGCCCAGCCTTGCGTCTAATGTTTTATTCCAGCATCACTCCCTGCGCCAGCAGACTGGCTTCTCCATTTCTCGTCTCTCGTTAGCGCAGCAGACTCTCCATAATACGCTTTCTCGGGTGGTCTTATCGTAGAAACACGCGTATCTTAACTCTTTCCCCGAAGAGTCAGAAAGGTCACTCTGCCCAGAAGCACCTGAATCGTCCGATGCTGTTCAAAATCTATAAGGAGATGTTGTTAGGGAACCACTCACTTTTCAGAAAAAGCAGCAATCTCATCTCCTAATTCGGATTGTGGAAGATAATGAGATGAAGAGTTTTCACCTGACGGTGGTTCTTGTGCTTACTGTATTATTCCTTACGGCCTGTCCAATAAAGAATAGCAAGCCTGAATGGGGAGTCATAGAAGCAATTGTCGAGAATATTGGAGAGCTTATTCAGATCAACCTTGCCGAATATTGTTCAGATCTGGACGGCCATTTTCTTTCATATAGTCTCATTGGAGGACCGGGAACCGTTTCAGGCAGCCTTTATGAATGGACAGGCAGCGGACCACTCGGCGATGTTGCAGTCACTATAAGAGCAGAAGACGAGAAGGAAGCATCATCTGACAAGACATTCACAGTAGCGGTCAAGTCATTCCCCAACGTTCCCTCGAACCCTTCCCCGGCAAATGGCACGAAGGACACTGATCTTGAAGTTCTCTTGTCTTGGGAAGGCGGAGATCCCGACGGGGATGCGGTATTGTACGATCTATACCTTTCCACATCTCACAATCCTTCCCTTTTCATATCGAATCGAACTACCAATACCTATAACAAGAGCGGTCTCCTTCCCAATGCGAAATATTACTGGAAGATAGCTGCTAAGAACGAGGGCTCGCTGCCGGTGATTGGTCCAATATGGAGTTTTAAAACAAAGAAGTAATTCTATCTAGCAGAATGTTGTGTGGAAACCCCGGAGTTTACCGGGATTTCCGAAAATCATCAAACATCGTTATTCATTAGTGGCTTTCCCGTAGCTCTCACTGCGTCAACAAACAATGGCTTTTTGGAAATTCCTCTATGCATCATTCCTGTGAGACACTCACTATATAATTTCCGTACCGACCCTTCGTAACTGCTTACTCTGTCATCCCGAACTTGTTTCGGGATCTGGGCTTTCGAAAGGGCCTTAAGTCTCTTATTATAAGATCTCTTCAGAAATAAAGTGAAATAGTGTTCTATATACTGGTCACTTATGCTAAAATGTGTTTGTTATAAAGGTCATTAATTGACAGGTGGTTAATATGACAGATCAACAGATGTTTTCCGTCCTTGCAAGATGGAATTACTGGGAAGATCGATCCCTTCCGGACCTTGTTTACAGAAGAGAGGTCGGTGAGATTGAAGAATTTCTTGACAGCAATTTCGTGCAGATCGTAAAAGGGCCTCGAAGATCCGGCAAATCATCTCTTCTTAAGCTTGTGTACAGAAAGCTCCTAGAATCTGTTGATAAACTCTCCTTTCTGTTCTTGAACCTTGAAGATGTCTCTCTCTTAATGGAAGAGAAAACACCTGTCCTTCTTGAAAAACTCTACAGGCTTTACAGGCAGAGAGTCAATCCCGTTGGAAAGACTTACATGTTTGTCGATGAGATCCAGCATATACGAGGCTGGGAGCGATGGATAGAGACTTACAGGGAGTCCGGGGAGGTCAAATTCATTGTTACCGGCTCATCTTCAAAGCTTTCTTCCAAGGAGCTTGGAACGCTGTTGACAGGAAGACACATAGATCTGACTCTGTTGCCCTTTTCATTCGCGGACTTTGTGCGATCGAAGGGAATTGAAGTCTCCTCGCTTTCAATTGAACTCAAAAGCGATCTCATCAAGAATCTGCTGTTCAGTTATTTGGATTCTGGAGGCTTTCCTGAGATTCTCTTGAACTTCCCGGAAGAAAACGGGACAAAGATTCTCGAGGCATATTTCGACGACATCATATACAGGGACATCGTAGAGCGTTGGAATATCAGAGACGTTCTGCTTACAAAGAGAATCGCCCTCTATGCTCTGAAGAACAGCGGAAATCTCTTGAGCTACAGAAAAATACAGAAGGCTCTCGAACAGACCTCGGGAAAGACTTCAACCAGCACAATTTCAGAGAACATGTCGCACCTATCGGAAGCATACATATTGTTTGAAGTAGAGCTTCACACGAATTCCGTCAAGAAAGCCCTAATCAACCCAAGAAAAGTATATTCCGTCGACACTGGTTTGAGAAAAGCCGTTGTCAAGCCGCTCACTGAGGGTTTTGGAAGAGATGGAGAGAACATTGTCTTTCTAGAGCTCTTGAGGCGGGGCTATAAAGTGACTTTCTGGAAGACTGACAAAACCGAAGTTGATTTCGTCGCCTCTGGAAGAACTGGCGATCTGGTCATCAATGTCACAATGTCGAATCTGGATGATCTCGATTTGAGAGAACGTGAACTTCGGGGATTACTCGAATTCGAGAGCGAGAGATCCCGCAGGATACTTCTAAACAGCGACATTGAAGACACGCTGAAGATTCACGACAAGACCATTGAGCTGATCCCTCTCTGGAAATGGCTTCTTATTGAGGATTTCCTCCCAAGCATTTAATCTACACTATTTCTGACAGGTTTTCGTAAACCTAAAGGGCTTCAACTGAACTCAACGATCTGCTGGGTTTTCAGACAGATTCATTTGGAAAGATGCCTTCTGTCCTCTCAAGCGCTCTCCATGATATCCACGGACTGGTTCATGATCCGGGACCAATAACTAAGGACGGCTCTTCGAAGCGTTCAGCATGTTCTCTCAAGCGATGAGCGGATTTTGCAGCGTTCAGCGGCTCCTTTATCGGCAGTTTGTCGGAAATCCAGTATAATTGAAGTGTGATGAGAGGAGCGATATTGGTGAAAGTGAAGTGGGACCCCCGGTACTCAATTACCGATAAGATAGCGGCAGATCTTATGACAATAGAAAAGATAAGGGTTCAAGTGGAGAACGCGCAGATTCCTTTAAGCTCTCTTGCAAGAATAAGAGAAAGCGCAAGGATCCGATCAACCCACTTTTCAACACAGATAGAAGGCAATCGCCTGACTCTTCAGGAAGCGCGCGATGTTGTAAATAGTCAAAGGGTCGCACAAGAAAAAGCTAGAGATGGAAGTGAAGTGAAGAACTATTGGGATGCTCTCCTCAAAATCGAAGAGTGGGCTAAAGAACTCAGACCGTTCGATGAATACCTTATAAAGAAAACTCGCTCGATTGTCGAGAAGGGTCTTAGAGCAAAGCCCTCTGAGTATCGAAGCGAACAAAACGTAATAAGAGACTCCCTGACTAATGCGATCATCTACCTTCCTCCGGAAGCAAAGGATGTTCCGGAACTGATGGGGGGACTCGTTAACTGGGAGCACGAGGCCCGGAATAAGACCCCAGTCCCGCTGATCGCCGCACTCGTTCACTACCAATTCGTTACTATTCATCCCTTTTACGACGGGAATGGAAGAACCGCAAGGCTCTTGTCCACCTTCATTCTTCAAAGGGGAGGCTATGGACTGAACGGAATCTATTCTCTAGAGGAGTACCACGCTAGCGACCTTCAGCTCTATTACTACTCTCTAGTCACTCATCCCCACCACAACTATTATGAGGGAAGAGAGAAGGCCGATCTTACCGGCTGGGTTGGATACTTCGTGGAATTGCTCGCAAAGGCTTTCGAAGCAGCCAAAAAGGAAGTTCTAACCCAAGGAGAAAATCCTCAAGATCCAGTGCTCTTGAGAAGACTTGACCATCGCCAGAAGAATATCCTCTCTATGTTCGCTTCAAGAGATTTCTTGACTGTAAGAGAGCTGGCAAACAACCTGGGGCTTTCAGAGAGAATGGTGAGAAACATAGTAAACAAGTGGGTCCAAGAAGGCTTTCTCGAAGTACTCGATCCCTCGAACAAGAATCGAAGATATGGATTATCGGAAATATATCGGCAGTTTATCGGAACTGAATCTTGAGATTGTTCTTGGAATGTGCCAACGCTGTTCTTCAACGCTGAGAGTATTGGGGAAGAAGGGCGAATTCCGAATATGAAACATTGGGCATAGGAAGAGCCAACGTGAAGCAGCTGCTCTTCCCCATCGTTCCCAATCCTTTCATTTTCACAAAGGTTATGACATCAAGTCGCTTCACTAATGACTCTAATTGCTTTCAGTACGTTCTAGCACTATGTTCAGTCGGATAAAACCGGGATTGTCATTTGCGTGTTAAATACAAAACAACTCTTCTGAAAAAGTCAGAAATGACTCACGATTTGATCATGAAGTGCTATGGTCTTCATTTTGAACGTACCAACTATACTGAGGCATCTGCTATGCCTATCTACTTTCTTTAACGCGCCAGACTCACATATTCATTCATAGTCGGAATTTTGCGGGATTTCTAGCATACCAAGCTGTTCCGATAGATCGCAAAGTGAGGAATTCCATCATGGAGAAGAGCCGTCCTCTCCAAAGTCTTTGGAGCCTCAACGACCTCATTTATGAAAATGAAAACCATTTTCACAATCACAGATATCATGCGGATCCTTCCAAGAGTAGTTGATGAAGAGAAATGCAAAAGCAATTTCATGTTGTTGCCCTGTGGCGAGTGAAGAACACTCATACTACCTCCTTTAATATCAATTACAATCCGGCATACGGAAGGCCAGGCGGTTTGCCTTGAAATAGCGTTAATCATTTGTGAATAAAGAAAACAGTGTGCCCTGTTCGGTGATAATTACGGATTTCTGAGAAATATCAGCCCAAGATCGCTTTAATATGTAAATGTTTTCAGTAATATCATGTTGTTGGAGCCCGTAAGGGTTAGAAAAGGAGGTTGGGTATATGAAAAAGAGGTTCATTCTACTACTTCTGGCCATCATACTCGTTTGTAGCCTCGCTATTGGTCAAGTTTACGATCGGAAGGAAACTCTCTACGCCGGTGGAGGGTTGTGGAGTCCGCCGAACAACTGGAATCCATTCACCCCCTGGGCGATCATGACCGGAACCAACGGTCTCATCTATGAGTACCTGTTTATGTTCGATCCTCTAAGCAACGAGATGATTCCCTGGCTTGCAGTGGATGGAGGATGGATAGACGGAAAGACCTACGAGCTGAAGCTTCGAGACGAAGTATACTGGACCGATGGAGAAAAGTTCGATGCCGAAGACGTCAAATTCACATTCGATATCGCCAAAAAGTATCCCGGAGTCCATTACAGCTCAATGTGGAACTGGATAAAAGAAGTGGAGATGGTTGACAGACTGACCGTGCGTGTCTATTTCACTGAACCACTCTATCAGCAGTGGTCCTTCCAGCTCTATCAGCTGCCTATGGTTCCTGAACACATATGGAAAAACAAAACGGAAGCCGAGATTCTTACAGGAGCGAACGAGGGACCGATAGAAACGGGTTGTTACCTGGCTGAAGGTTACGGTCTGGACAGAATGATCTACCTGAGAAACGACAAATGGTGGGGTATCGAGCAGCTGGGAATCAAGCCGACCCCCAAGAGAATAGTCTACCTCACCGTTTCCGGCAACAACGTGGCTCTGGGTATGATTTTCAAAGGAGAGCTGGACATCAGCAACTTCTTCCTTCCAGGAGTCCCCGCCGTAAAAGCTGCTTACGGAATCCACACATATTTCGATGGCGCGCCTTACATGCTTTCAGATAACACGGCAGTTCTCTTTCTCAACAACAGCAGAAAGCCGATGGATGATGTAAACTTCAGGAAGGCCGTTGCCTGGGCCATAAACGCCGACGACATAGTTACAAGGGTTTTCGAAAACCAGGTTATCAAGTCTAACCCGCTTGGCTTCCTTCCTATCGATGCCTGGATGAAGTATTACGATGAACAGGTAGTCGAGCAGTACGGTTTCAAATACGATCCGTCGGTCTCCAAAAAGGTCCTGGCCGATGCAGGTTACAAGGATATAAATGGGGACGGGTTTGTTGAGGCACCAGATGGTTCCAAGATAGAACTCTCCATAATCGTTCCTTTCGGCTGGACCGACTGGATGGAGTCAATAAAAATAATCGCCAACAACCTGAAAGCCGTGGGGATCAACGCTAAGGCTGAATTCCCCGACTACTCCAGATATCAGGACGAACTATACGGCGGCAGATTTGACATGGCTATCAACAATTTCAACAGCAATCTGTCCAATACTGTATGGAGTTACTACTACTGGTTGTTCTGGGATATCAGAGAGCAGCAAACTCAAGGCAACTACGGCAAATACAACAATCCAAAGGCCTTCGAGTTAATGCAAGCCTTCGACAGAACGCCTGTCGATGATTATGAGACGGGTCAGAAGATTATGTCGGAACTGGAAGAGTTGTTCTTGAAAGAGATTCCCTACGTTCCTCTCTGGTTCAACGGAATGTGGTTCCAAGCGAGTACCGATGTATGGACCAACTGGCCGAGTGAACACGGCCCTCATTATTATCCCTGCACCTGGAACGGAAAATGGCAACTTGGTGGTATATTCATGCTGACAGCTCTGGAGGCAAAGTAACGAACTAATATTTCTGCCCCCGCGGACGTAGTGTTGTCTGTGGGGGCCTTTGGCAGACTCGGATTTCGACGATTTCGCTCATGCGAGACTCAACCTGTATGGCTCGGGCTCCCGGTGTTGTTTTTCGCTGGGCAAGGAAGCAAAATTGCTTTTTTGGCAAGAAGACCGTCTGTATTCTTAAGGACAATAAAGATAACGATAGGATTGGACTGATCCAGATGCCGTACTGCCTGTGAATGAGGATTGCAACTAAGTCTTCCTAGGCGCAGTTTCTCAACATGACTGGAGCAACTCCCTTCAGTCTTTGAAGAAACACAAGTCCCTGTCCAATCCCCTTTTTCTGGCTCGCCGAAGTCTAGAGAGTCACACGACTCAGATTGGGTGTTCGGAATGGGATTTGGTATCGCGGCTTTGACCGAGAATTTGTTTTGGTGGGTCAAGAAGATGAAGCTCTCCATCTTGTGGGTAGGGTTAAAGGAAGGAGACTCAGACCGTGGGAGCCTATTTCAGAAGAAAGATAATAATCTACCTGCTGACATTTGTATTTGCGGTTACGATAGACTGGATGATACCGCGATTTATGCCCGGCAATCCAATTACGAATCTGCTGTCTAGGTTTTCCACCAGGTCGGATACAACCGAGGTAATCGCCGGCTACCTTAACGAGATCTATGGGCTGGACAAATCACCACTTCGTCAATATGTCGCTTTTTGGGCAGGCCTTTTCAGAGGCGATCTTGGAGTCAGCTTGTATGTTACAGGGGCTCCGGTAACCAGGGTGATAACCAGGGCCCTACCCTTTGACCTTGCCCTGTTGATTCCCTCAATTATGCTCAGTTATTTTTTGGGCAACAAGTTCGGTGCATTTGCCGCCAGGAAAAAGAAACTTGACGGCATAGTCTTGCCCATCTGGTACGTACTAACGGCTACGCCGTACATGTGGCTGGGTATACTTCTCGCCTGGTTCTTTGGGGTCGCGCTTGACGTTCTTCCAATAGCAGGTGCCTACAGTTTTTCAATGGTGCCAGGCTGGAACTGGGCCTTCATCTGGGACTTCCTGAAGCATTGGATACTTCCATTTAGCTCTCTCTTTCTTGTGCAGTTTGGAGGCTGGGCCATCGGAATGCGTAACATGATCATCTATGAACTCGAGGCCGAGTATTCAAGGTACCTGGAGTCTCTGGGTGCTTCTAGCACTCTCGTCAGACGGTATGCCTACAAGAACGCGGTCCTTCCTCAGATTACGGGACTTGCTCTCCAGCTCGGTGTAATAGTTGCCGGAGCGCTTGCCACCGAAGTCGTCTTTTCATACCCCGGTATCGGCCATCTTCTAAAGGAAGCGATTATGAATCAGGATTACTTCCTCATACAGGGTTGTTTTCTGTTCATAATCGTCGGTGTGTTGTTGGCCAACATCATTCTGGATATCGCATATATAATGATTGATCCTAGAATCAGACACACGGCAGGGGGAGAGACTGTATGAAGACTAAGAATGAATTTCTTTATTTCGCCCTTAGAAACGGGCGTCTGAAGGTCGGTTTTTGCATACTCTCATTCTTCATTTTGCTGGCGATCTTCGGACCTCTCTTCGCGAAACACGGACCGCTCGATTATGCCGGGCCGGGCTACCACCCGCCTTCAAAAGAGTTCTGGTTAGGAACTACAACCTTCGGGCAAGATGTTTTTTCGCAGACGGTTTATGGACTGAGGTCAACTTTTTTGGTCGGATTGGTTGCCGGAGGTCTCGCGACATTTCTGGGGATCCTCATCGGCTTCATAGCCGGCTATCGAGGAGGCATGGTCGACGAACTGCTCAACATGTTGACCAATATCGTTACTGTCATACCGACGTTGGCCCTTCTTCTTATTGTTGCGGCCTACCTACCATATAGAGGAATACTTGTACAGAGCATATTTATAGGTCTTACCTCCTGGCCGTGGGCGGCAAGAGCGATAAGGGCCCAGACGTTTACTTTGAGAACGAGGGACTTCGTCGACCTCGCCAGAATCACTGGCATGAAACCATTGAAAATAATCTTTGGAGAAATCGCTCCGAACATGATGTCCTATCTCTTCATGACATTCATACTCCAATTCGGAGGAGCGATTCTCGCGGCGGTTACGCTTGACTTCATAGGACTTGGCCCGACTCAGGGAATCTCGCTCGGACTTATGATGCAGAATGCGGTTTTGTGGAGCGCAATTCAGCTTGGGATGTGGTGGTGGCTGATACCTCCCGGAGTAGCTATCACGGCTATCGTCGGCGCGCTTTATTTCATGAATACTGGACTGGATGAAGTTTTCAATCCTAAATTGAGGGAGCTGTGATAATGTCTCTAAGCGTAGATGGCCTTAGAGTTTATTACCAGACTCTTAAAGGAGATATCAAGGCCCTGGACGGAGTAAGCTTCGATCTTCGCGACGGGGAGATTGCCGGAATTGCCGGAGAATCGGGCTGCGGAAAATCGACTCTCAGCAACTCCCTCATAATGCTTCGTCTCCCGATGAAACTCGTCGAGGGCAGTGTCTCTCTTGACGGAAGTCAGCTTCCTATAGGTGATAGCAGGAAGATGAAGGATTTCAGATACAAAAGAATCTCCATAATACCCCAGTACGCCATGAATGCTTTGAATCCTACCGTCAAGCTAAAGAAACTCATTGCGGATCTTCTCGCCTGTCACGGCGTGGGATACGAAAAGGCCCTTCCCGAACTTAACAGGAGGCTGGATCTCGTGGGTCTCGATAGATCGGTCCTAGACATGTACCCCGTAGAACTGTCGGGAGGAATGAAGCAGAGGGCTGTAATGGTTATCTCGACGCTTTTAGATCCCTCTTTGCTAATAGCAGACGAGATCACATCGGCCCTGGATGTTTCGACTCAGCGCGCAGTAGCCGAGATGATCGTAGAGTTCAGGGATAAGGGCTTTGTCAAAAGCGTCATCTTCGTTACCCACGACATCTCGATCCTCTACCAGATAGCAGATTCGATACTGATAATGTACGCGGGCAAGCTTGTAGAGCGGGCCGCTACAGAAGTGATAATTGAAAAGCCTGCCCATCCTTACACGAAGATGCTTATCTTGTCTCTGCCGGAGGTTGGAGTGCACTGCACAGATAGAAGACTGAAAGGAATCCCAGGAAAACCCCCTCAACTACTGTCGCCTCCGAGAGGCTGCAGGTTCAAGGACAGATGCCCGCTGGCCTTTGAAAAGTGCGAAGAGGAGCCGCCCATGACTGAAATAGAACCTTCACACTGGGTGGCCTGCTGGGGAGTGAGCTAGATGCTTGAGCTCATTAATCTGACGAAGGTCTTCAGGACGGGAATGTTCTCTTCAGGCAGTCTCAAGGCCGTAAACAATGTGTCTTTCAAGATTGAAGAGGGAGAGGTCACCTCTCTAATAGGCGAGAGCGGGAGCGGCAAAAGCACCATAGGAAAGATGATCCTGAGATTGCTGACAATCTCTGAAGGAGAAATACTACTTGATGGACGTGATATTAGCGTGTTGAAGGGCTCTGAGCTAAGAGATTACTACAGAAAAGTACAGGGCGTCTTTCAGGACCCGTTCAGCTCCTATAATCCTATCTTCAAAGTGGACAGAGTCTTCGAGAATCTTCGATCGGTTTTCTTCGGGAAGTTGCACTACAGTGACTGGATGGAAAAAGTGCACACAGTTCTGAAAAAGGTTGGCCTAGATCCAGATCAGATCCTTGGTAAGTATCCTCATCAGCTCAGCGGCGGTCAACTGCAGAGAATCCTCATATCCAGAGCCCTGCTGCTGGACGTAAGCTTTCTGGTGGCCGACGAACTGATCAGCATGCTTGACGCCTCTACAAGAGTCGACGTGTTGAACCTGCTTGCAGACCTCAAGAAGAAGGGCCTTTCAATACTCTTCATAACCCATGACCTGTCTCTTGGCTACTATTTGAGCGAAAGAACAGTAATACTGTTCAAAGGTCATGTCGTTGAAATGGGAAGAACTGACAGGGTTTTCTTCAATCCTCAGCATTATTACACATGTAAGCTCCTCTCCTCAGTGCCGAGGCTCGACCAGAAGTGGGAGGACCTTAAGAGCGATTACGAAACGAAAATCGACGGACGAAAGTGTTTCGACCCCATCATGGATGAGGAACAAGAAATGGTGAAAGTTGAAGAGGATCACTATGTGGCCGTAAAAAGGAGATGAAGGTATGTTTGGCGAAGATTTCCTGTTCGGTGTCTCTCTTTCAGGATTTCAGTTCGAGATGGGAAGGAACTCTCCCGAGAGCATCGACCCTGGCTCGGACTGGTACGTTTGGGCTCACGATAAATTGAACATCGAAAATAAGATAGTTAGCGGAACGCTACCCGAAAGCGGGCCAGATTATTGGACAGGCTTCGAGAAGTTTCACAGACTTGCAGCCCACTCGGGAATGAAGATAATACGAATAGGGTTGGAGTGGTCGAGAATTCTCCCTAAACCAACTTTCGAGAGACGCGCAGATGAAATCGATGATATATGCAACGCTGAAGCGATAGAGCACTACAGAGAGATGATTCAAGACATAAGGAATCTGGGAATGAAAGTAATGGTTAATCTTAACCATTTCTCACTTCCCATTTGGCTCCACGAACCGATTAAGGTTAACAGGTACTCCGATTTCACTGCCGGAGGCTGGGTCGATCCGCGAACGGCCGAAGAATTCCGCAAATACGCCTGCCTATGCGGAAGGAGACTTGGAGATATCGTCGATATGTGGTCAACGGAGAATGAACCAGACGTCGTGGCGATGCTTGGTTATAGAAACAGATCCTCCGGGTTCCCTCCGTCGATTGTCAGGCCCGACCTGGTGGAAGTGGCTCGCTCCAACTTGATCAACGCCCATCTGAATGCGTACGAAGAACTCAAGAACCAATCAGCCTCACCGGTGGGCTTGATCTACGCTTTCAGCTGGATAGACGGAGAAAAAAGCGCGGCCGATTCTGCCATGGAAGCTCAATTAGAATTCATCGACCGCATAAAAGAGAGAACGGACTTTCTTGGCATAAATTACTATTCACGGATGGTCGTCCAACCCGATAAGGACAGCGACAGAGGATATAGGGTCTTGCCGGAATTTGGGCAGGGTTGTAAACCCAACTCGCTCTCCAGATCGGGCAGACCGACGAGCGACTTCGGCTGGGAGATCTACCCCGAAGGGTTGTACAATATACTGAAGATGACAATGAGAAGGTACGATATCCCAGTCTTTATAACAGAGAATGGAATCGCAGATGGCGCGGATTGCCTGAGGCCTTACTATCTCATCAGCCACCTGCACGCAGTGGAAAAGCTTATTGAGGAGGGCTTCAGTGTAAAGGGATACTTGCACTGGTCTCTCGCGGACAACTACGAATGGGCCTCCGGCTTCGCGATGCGCTTCGGACTGGTGAGTGTAGACTTTGAAGATGGAAGCCTAACTCCAAGACCTTCTTACTACCTTTTCAAAGAAATCATTGAACAGGGCTCAGTGAATAGCTTCAAGAAGATGTTGAAAGAGCCGTACGACCTTTTTGACGAAAGCCTGCTCATTGAATAGGGGGGAAAGTCTAGATGGTAACCATAAAAGATGTCGCCGCCGAAGCTGGGGTTTCGATAGCGACCGTCTCGAGGGTAGTGAACGGAAGCGGCTATGTTTCAGAAGACACTAAGTTGCGTGTATTGAGGGTGATTAACAGGCTCAACTATCATCCAATGCCTTCGATTCGAAAGAAGAGTCTTTACAGAACCCTGGGCGTCCTTCTTCCTAACACTATGGGAAACCATTACGGAGAGATCTTCATGGGAGTCGAGGATTATGCTCACAGGAACGGGTTCGACGTAATGCTCGCCATGGCCCGAGAGATGGTCAGTCGCGAGCAGGAGATTCTCAACGAATACTTCCAGCGAAAGGTCGATGGCATCATAGTTGCGACTCTTCACAGCGACGAGCACATGCTTAACAGGTTCATAGAGAGCGGAATAGTCGTTGTCGCCGTCGACTCTCCAATAAGAGAGATCAAGGCCGACTCCGTAAACATAGATAACTCCTTTGCCGCATATAACGTTGCTAAATTCCTTCACGAAAAAGGGCACAGACGTGTTCTCTTTCTTCCGGGGCAGGAGGGTGTGCACGCTTCAAAGGAGAGGTTGAAAGGGCTGAGAAAATTCGCTTCAAGATCCACGGACTTCGATCTGAAAGTTGCAAGGGTAGGAGGATTCGAGCCGCACCATGGGCAGGAAGCCATCAGGGATTACCTTCAGGATTCCGGCGTTGATTTCACGGCAATCTTTGCCGTTAACGATCACGTGGCAATGGGCGCAATGCAGGAGCTTCACAAGAAGGGTGTTCGGGTCCCTGACGACGTATCCGTCATAGGGTTCGACGATTCAGTTCACGCTCCTTATACGATTCCCGCCCTAACTACCGTCTCGCAACCCAGAATCGAAATGGGAAGCGCCGCCGCTCAGCTACTCATAGAGAGATTGAGGCTGACCCAGAAGAGAGTATTCAGGAATATCGTTCTGCCCACGGCCCTTGTCGAAAGGGAATCGGTAATAGCTATATAGCAGAGAGGAAGGAGAGGACATCCTTGGCGATCAGAATAGTCGGCAACAAGCTCAATAATCTCCCCTGGGAAGAAAGGCCTGAAGATTTTCGCGAGCCGGTATGGAGATACTCGAGAAACCCCCTTATCACACGCGAAATGGTGGTAGGTGCCAACAGCATTTTCAACAGCGCAGTAGTAGCGTACGGAGATGAATTCAGAGGAGTATTTCGTGTCGACACTAAAGAGCTCGCCATGGAGCTTCACTCTGGGAAAAGCAAGGACGGTTTGTCGTGGAACATCGATGGAGAGAGAATCGAATTCATTTCCGAGGAACCAGAAATCGCCCGTTTCGTTTATGGATACGATCCCAGAGTCGTCTTCCTCGAAGATAGATACTACATCACCTGGTGTAACGGTTATCATGGACCGACCATAGGTGTCGGCTATACATACGACTTCGAGAGTTTCTATCAGCTTGAAAACGCGTTCCTTCCTTTCAACAGAAATGGGGTACTCTTCCCGAGAAAAATCAAAGGAAAATTCGCAATGTTAAGCAGGCCGAGCGACAACGGGCACACTCCCTTCGGAGACATCTTCTACAGCGAGGGCCCCGATATGATTCACTGGGGCTGCCACAGACATGTCATGTCGCCCACTGTTGGCTGGCAATCAACTAAAGTGGGAGCTGGACCCATTCCAATAGAGACCTCGGAAGGTTGGTTGCTTATCTATCATGGTGTATGGACATCGTGCAACGGCTATGTATATAGCACGGGCGTTGCCCTTCTCGATCTGGAGAAGCCCTGGAAAGTAATCAAGAGGTCTAAGCATTACATTCTCAATCCGAGAATGCCCTACGAAAACGTCGGCGACGTTCCGAATGTAACCTTCCCGTGCGCCAGTCTCCAGGATCCCGAGACGGGAAAAATCACCATATACTATGGAGCGGCAGACACCGTTACCGCGCTTGCCTTCACGACTGCAGAGATCCTGTATGACTTCCTAGAAGAGCACTCGTAATTAATGTCACCAATGCGGTAGTCGAAATGTTCCGATTCCCAATAGGTAGTCTATGAAAGGATCAACACATGGATTGCAAGTTATCTTCTCCATCTCAAGCAAATAGGACTATCTCTTTTTGTGGACTGATATGTTTACGAAGGTTATGAAGGCCCATTCCATTGTGCCGCTGGGATCTTCGGTTCAGCCAAACCAAGTGAACGGGATCAAACTCCCTTGCAGCTCAGCAGTCTCCAATGAAAGCTGATAAATCAATCCCTTGATTCTGAAATGACTAAGAACATGAGTGAGAACTGGAGAGAAGATCCTTTGGCAATGGATACATCCTTGCATTCCTTCCTAGAAGATCTCTGAAGCAATAATACCAAATAATGTTCTGTATACCGGACACTTATGGCAAACTCTGTTCGTTATAACGGTCATTAACTGCAGGGTGGTCTACCCGCACTCACATGACCCTGGTTAGGATACGTATCAACAAATGAAAAGTCGATTATTGGCTTGTTGTAAAGATCAAGATATGTGTGCGCCTTTCTTCAATAGTGCCAGCTTCTGTTCGTCTTCGTCCAAACCGTCACTTTCCGAGACCCCGTTCGATGAAGTCTTCCATTTCCTGTATATGCTCAGGATTTTTACAGGCCCTCTTCCAGTCATCCAAGACCCTTTCGAAAAGCTCATCTGGAGCATCTTCGGCCCAGTCTTTGAACTGAGATGTCGATTCTTTGTCGAACTGGTTTATTCCTTTCAGAATACCCATGCAGTATTTCTTCGCCTCGTTCTCCAGCGAAAGTTCGAAATATCTGTTCAGTTCATTTGTGAATGGTTCTAAAGCCTCTTCAAACATTTCTCACGCTCTATCTGACGGTTCCACATACCCATACCTCATGCTGCCTGATTGTTCCCAGAGATCCTCAACTTCAATTCCTTCCAACGCATAGTACACTTGCGAAGCAACGTTCTCGACATCTATATCGCGCAGGTATTCCAATGCGATTTGCTCAATACGTTTTGCAATGCTCCGATCTTCGTTGGCCAAGGCTTTCAGTATAATAAGAGCATCATGACCGTTGATTTTGTCAAGAACCTTCTTTTTCTTAGTTACTGCTCGAGATTGCTTGTTGTTCCTATCCACCGTGTCTCCACCTCAACATCCGCGTCGTTATTCTCAGAAGATACTGGATAACTTGATTATAACTCTCTTACAGCGAGTTCAAATGATTGTGATCTCCATTGGGATTATGATCAGTGCGGAGGGTTCAACACAGAAAAGGACGAATGAAGTAGAAATGCTAATGACGAATATCTCGGAAGACGGAGGACCGTTAACGGATTTCGGGCCTTTCAGCGAACAGATGCGCCCCACGAACCAAAGCTCTTAATCCCCGCTTGAGCGCTCAAACTGGATCTCATCTGTCTCGCTCTCTCTTCTTTTCGCGGTTTTCGTCGATTTCGGAGGACGGTGGACTGTTGACGGATTTCGGGCCTTTCAGCGAACAGATGCTCCCTACGAAGCAAAGCTCTTAATCCCCGCTCGAGCGCCCAACCTGGATCTCATCTCATCCGTCTCGTGCTCTCTCAACATCTCGTGGTTTTTAATTACGAACCCGGACACGATGTGTCTGATGAACCGCTCTTCTGCTCTTGATCTCAATCCCCGCTTGAGCGGGGGGGACCGCTTGCGGTGGGGAGTGTGCTCTTTGAAGCCCCTTTGCTCACTCGTCCGCGGCAGGTAAAAATGTGTCTGTCAATTGCAGCTACTCTTTCCCCGCGAAGCGGAACTGGCCTTTGCGAAGCAAAGACTGGCCAGGCGAAGCCTGACTGGCCTGCGCAAGCAGACTGGCTTCTGAAGAGTCGCTGCGCGCTTAAGAACAAGAACCCGCTGATCGCTTGTAAAAGCTCAG
>NZ_DIMV01000062.1:13859-14575 GCF_002425715.1 Mesotoga sp. UBA5557 | reverse complement strand
AAAAAGCAAAAGGCCGGGGTTGCGGGTTCGTGGTAGGAAAGAACGAGAGAACCTGGTTGACCGTTGAACGGTTCTCCGCTCTCCGAGGATAATCGGTTCTTCGTTCCAGAGCGAGTATCTGTTCTTCGCTCTTGGTTAAGGCAAAAAACCACGAATGGCATTATGATCTTCGATCTTATCCAAGGACGGGTTTATGCTCTTGGACGCTGGACGCTAGGACGGTTCTTCCCGCTCTTTCAGCTCTTGCCATACCCTAGACCCCATACCCTAGACCCGGTTCTAGGACAGAGAGAACGTGGACGCGAAGCGTCGGAACGAGGAACCGGTCTTGTTCCTAAAAATGGGTCCCTATTTTCCGCGAGTGGCAATATAGAACCCTTGATTGGACTTGAAACAACTAATGAAGAAGAATTCGGAGCAGAAATTTAAGCATCACAAATATGTTGGACACCTGGTACTAAATTCAGTAATGATCATACATTTGTGATAGGCGAAAAAGGAATCTGGAAATCCAAATCCTGATTTACTTCTCCATCGATCACTGATAAGCAAAAAAACCAGGGGGATCGACACAAGTGGTTTAGTGTAGCTCTTCTGTTTTTTATGTAATTCATGAGAAAACGGTCTTTGAAAAACAGGCATGAACATAATTTGCCTTAAAACACTGAAAATACTATATAATTTACATAGTAATGGGCTTCCAGACTACCTATGAG
>NZ_DIMV01000062.1:267-13816 GCF_002425715.1 Mesotoga sp. UBA5557 | reverse complement strand
TACCTATGAGGAATTGAAACTCAGGCAAAGAAAAAGACAGTAAGGAAAGGACTTCGCTTCCAGACTACCTATGAGGAATTGAAACGAGAAACGTCTCGATCAATTCGTTGAGGACTCAGTCTCGGCATTCAGCACTAAAGGTAACACTCCAATTCTTCATGCGCAAAATGATTGAGGTGTTCTTTCTTGATTTATCTAAACTGCCCCAGCCTGCTGATAACACTTCCTGAAACTCATTCTGCCAAAAATCACCGTTTCATCCTAAAAGCGTTTCCCGGCTATCTCGATCATGCCCATTCCAAGAGAATTCTTTTCTCCAAGACCAGTGTCGTACAAGAAAGCAATCTCCTCTCCGGTGCCGGAAATTTTTACAGGGACAACGGATCCGAAGACTTCGATGTCGTCAACTATGTTGATTCTTATGTTGCTCTTCCTCCCGACCCTTTCGACATAGCCGCTGTCGACGATTACATTGACTTCGCTCTCTTTCCCAGAGAAAATCCTGAATTTCTCTCTGGCATTCTTAGTAAGGAATTCGCCAAACTGGACGGGGTCCTGATACGCCCTTAAATAGAAAGGTGTCTTATGTTCATCGTTTCTTGTAGATAGAACAATCGGCGTAATGCACTTGAAGAGCTCCTCTCCGTCTTCGAAATTCTCGATAAACGCAAAGGCATTTTGGATTATCAAATTATGATTGAGGATTCTAATTTCCCTGTTAAGCAGCAGGAAATCCACTAGATGCTGCATAATCTCTCTAACAGGTGAAGATATGTAGAGAGTAGCAATGTCTTTGGTGTAGACAATCATCTCGTCGTTATTTCCGGCCTTGACATAGGCGTTCTTCTCCGGAATGAGCTTTGAGAAGCAGAAGAATTTGAAACTCTTTTTGCCGTCAAGAAAACCCTCGTCGTGTAGCCATTTTGAATAGTCACGGTTTGCCTTCTGTATCATAGCGTAGATCAGTCCCGAAAGCTGGTGAAAGTGATCACGGGGAACGGCAGATGCTAGTTGTGAAAACAAGTGGCCAAAAAGGCATCATAAAATGCTTCCACAAGAGATCTGACATGGTGATACTTACCTCTGAGAACCCAGAATACAAGCCTATTAGAATAGGCAAGGATAGATGGGACTCCGAATGTGCTATTATCGGGGTAGTAGTTGGTTTGAAGAGAAAGTTTTCGGATTCGTGATTGCTTCTAGTTGTTGAAACGAGTTCTTATTGGGTTTTCTCTGTCTAGTCGATTAACCTCCAGTTCATTCGTTGCTCAGTATACTGATATGAACTCATTCCATCTTTCACTCTTGTGTTGATCACCAGATTCGGTTGCCGGGCCCACGGAAGATGTAAGGTATGTCTTTTGGAAATGCAAGTCATATACCCTCAGCGAGGTGATCATAATAGACAATAGTTCTGGCAAAGAATTGGCCGCGAAGCTAATGAAAGAGGATTTCTCAGCCATTGTCGGCGCAATATCTAAAAAGACGCATGTTAGAAAGTTCAGGGTTGCAAGGCTATTGCTAGAGCTCGAAGAGTTTTCAAAGACATCTAGAAACGAATTTGACATAGAAAAGGCGATCAATTATATATTACTTAGATCAAGAATAAAGAAGAGAACAGCTCTTGCTCTAGTAAATAACGAAAGAGTAGAGACCGAGGATACCAACGACAGTCGAGTATCCGTTATTGTAGGGGTATTTTGGACAATTGTCTATGCTATCTTTGCATTTTTTGCCTATCCAGTGTTGCTTAGCAAAACTGACAAACTCGTGAAAATCAAGTATGGGTTTGTTGATGCGAGCAATCTCAAAGTTGCGATTCAGTTTATTGATGTTCTTATGGGTCTCTCAGGCTTATTCTTTATGTTGCTTATGGTAATTCAGTTCTTACTGGTTAGTCCGTTGTGCCCAAAGAAATGTAGCTGGGTGAAGAAGCTCGGCTTTTCCTTCGCGATGATAGGTTTTGCTATGCTTGTTGCCAGGTCTGCGATGGATTTGCTTTTCGAGGGAAGTCTTATTAGTCCGGATTCTCTTTCACTGATTTCTGGATGTTGCTTCTTGATATTCTACCTTTGCATTCTATACGATTACAGAAAGTCCGAAGAGCTCAGCGACAGTAAAAGGTACTTGCTAGGTAGAACTGCGTTTCTTGCAATAACCTTAGGATACTCACTTCAGTTGTTGTACTCTATCATTTCCTGGTTTGCGCACCCAGAGGCGCCTATTGCTCTGCATCTTGTCGGCACTATTTGGCCTCTGCTCTTTGCTCTCATGGGATATTACATTTATTCAAGAGGCGGCACGCAGGAGTTTGCTTCTCAAGTATTCTACTTGTTGGGCGAGAAAGAGCACAGGTTTCTTACAGAAGACACCTTGAAGAAGGAATTTGGCGAACGAATAGAAGGGATTAAAAACTCAAGTATGCCACAGAACGAAAAGTCTGCGCTAATCCAAGAAGTTTCCCGCGACTTCAACAAGGCAATGATGAACTATGAAAGTAACAAGAAGTGGTATGGTAAGGTCTTTTGGTTTGCTCTGAAAAGTGTTATAGGTGGTATTCTTGCCTACATAGCTCTTAAAGGTTTGAGACTATTACTGAGGAGATAATTGAAGAAATGAACAAACGACTGCTGAGATTCATAGATGTACGAGGCTTTTCATGCAGGGGAGAACATGCAAAATGACTACATCTTTCTACATTAGGAGAAATGCTAAAGTTATCACCTTCATTTTTATGATTGCTCTTGCGGTATTCTGTGCCTATTATCTCGTGAGTATTCCGACTGTTGAGGGCTTACTGATGAATTTGGCGTTCGCTTTGTCCACTGCCTTCATTACCGATTCTCTTGTATTGTCTTCTTCAATTCTTGCTATAGCAGTTCCGTT
The DNA here is from genome assembly GCF_002425715.1 of Mesotoga sp. UBA5557. Taxonomy (NCBI): domain Bacteria; kingdom Thermotogati; phylum Thermotogota; class Thermotogae; order Kosmotogales; family Kosmotogaceae; genus Mesotoga; species Mesotoga sp. UBA5557. The sequence goes on along the minus strand of NZ_DIMV01000062.1, from coordinate 10,930 downwards.
GTTCGGTGACTCGTCAAACAGGATTCGACAACGCTATGGTTCTATCCTATTAGAAAGGATCGGCTTGAAACGATGGACACTCACCCTTTACGCCAGCACCTTTTTTGTCTTTATTCTCTCAATAATTCAGAAGGCAGGAATAATTCAGCTCCTAGATTCACTGTTCAAGACGGAGTTTCGCCCAGCGTTTTCTTCTGTGGAGTTGTCACTGACACTCATACAAGAATTTGGGCGTGTTCAGACTCTCGAAATGACAATAATTGTAGTGATCCAGCTTCTTCTCTTCACAGGGTTTATTTCGCAAGCTTCTAATCCATACTTTCTGATAGAGATGGCGAGGACAGATCTAAAGAAGAGTCAATCTATTGTTCCTGAAGGGAGACACAAAGTAGAGGCGTTGAAGGAGTCCGCTTTGGTCTACAGGAGTTTGTTGATCGGCAATCCAGAGTTCGGTACTGCATCAGAACAATCAATAGATCTTATAGGTCCTCATTTCTCAATCATCGAAAGCATGATTGAAGTGCTAGCAAAATCGGGAGATAAGAAACATGTTTCAATCATGAAGTCAACTGTAGAGATTTGTTTTGACACTTTGCAACTCTCAATTGAAAGAAGAAGGGTTGAAGATCAGAAGAAGTTTGTTCGTGAACTCAAGAAATGGTTCGCTAAGAGAGCCCTAGACGAGAACCGCCTAGACTCAGAAACTACCTATTCTGATTATCTAGATGTGATTACTGAGAAGATGTCAAAAACGGTCTTAGGTCTCATGATGGGGTCTGATCTTAGTCTGTTTGCTGGTTTTGTTGAGGTTTATCCGACCGTTATCTGGCTTCACAAACATATTAGGTCGTACAAGACCATAAAAGCTCTAAATGCATTTCTTTGTGAGACAATGAAAAAAACAATAGAACGTCACCAAAAGACAGCTCTGCACATAACTATTCATGTGGTCTTTAGATACTACTCTTCATATCAGGAATTCAGAAGCGGTGAGTTCGCACAGTCTTTTGATTCTTCAAATTCTCAGGTAAGCGAACTTGACAAGGAATTTTCAAAGATCAGGACCATTAGAGATCTTAGTGATCGCCTAAATAAGCTTTGTAGATTTGAAAAGTACCAGTTACGCAAGGCCAAAGATGAAGTGATTGAAAACACGGAAAAGAAAATCTCTGAAATGATTGAAGAGACGGAAAAGGAAAAGAAGATCTCTGAAGTGAGAAAAAGTCTATGGGTAAAATATACTCAGAGATTTCTAAGGGAACTAGTAGTTGAAGTAAGCGTATATGCGCTATCAAGAAAAGAATACTGGGCGCTTAAGTTAATCTGGGACTACTTCGATGATAATAGTCAAGATACGCATATGCTGGATGTCATACCTAAGAACATTTGTGACCTTTATGATCTCTATTTCTCCTCGAATCTCGTTGAGCTTCTTGATAAGAGTACCGGAAATTCGAGTTTTTTGCAGTATATCGTTTTACTTATGGCAAGACCAGGGTTTTCATTTTCGGGCGACTTGAATGAGGCAATCCTACAAACTTCCGATGAGTCTATTGGATATGTACGTTTGCTTAATCCTGAAGAAGGAAAGATGATGAACGTGCTAGAATACTTTGAAAAGCAGGATGATCTGCTAGGATTACTTAACATTAGCTTTGGAGAAAAATTGAGGCAAAATGCAGTGACATGCCTCAAGGATCTATATGACAAGGCAACTGAAGAACAGCGCAAAAGAGTAGGGAGTCCCGTAGAAGGCAAACAGTATGAAGTTTAGGTTATGAGCATTGCTCATCGTAAAGGAAACCTGTCAACATAATCAGTCCTGGAAAACCAAAGCCGTGTCCTTTCGGATTCCAATACGTGTGACAAACCTTTATTGGAGGAATACATGACTACATCGTGCGAGCATTTTACTAAGTTTCTTGAAGACACAGGTTACAGAATTATTTCTGGGCAGCAAGAGGGCGTTGTTTTCGCATGCCTAAACCACAAAGCTTGGGAGACTTTAGTAGTAATAAGAATCTCGGATAATGGAGAAGCGATTTCTACTTACAATTTCGTCTTGAACACAGAAGAGAAGATAACCTTCGAACTACTTGAAAAAGAATACGAAAGACATTTGAAGAATCCCGATCCTCGATCTGATGAATATGAGGGTTATATAGCATATAATGGGCGAACCTCAAGATAATGCACGACTCTTCAAAGTAGAATCGGAATGAAGACTCGCATTTCCGATGATATGATAATAACGGTGTAGAAAGGAGCAAGAATGATTGAAAGAGACATCTTCCATCGGTTGCTGGATCTCAGGACACAATATTTGGCAACAATACGAAAGCAATTGCTTTCGGCAAAGAGCAGTAAGTATGGTATGACTGTTAGCATAGCAGATGTGGATAGTAGATCCAGTTCTGTCATTGCCAAGGAATGGTCCGACTTACTTCCAAAAGGCACTCCATTACAACACGCTAAGCCGGGTCAGAAGAGCGGGGCTGAGTACACAGCATTTACAATGGAGTATCTCAAGGAGTCTTTTTCGCTGTTGTTTGAGCTGAGGCCTGGGCAATGGGTTTGGGGAGCCGATAATTACAGGATAACGGACTTCGACCAGTACTACCATTTGAACAGAATTGAGGACTTAGCTAAGACCGATGAATCCTTGAGGGTTCTCTTGACTTCTGACTACATAGTGAAGCCCGATATTGTAGTAAGTAGACTCCCAATTCCTTCTGAACTGCTAGGTGAGAGATGCAATACTGAGATTTCTATGCGCACTCCCCTACTAGAAGATTCCGTTGGTTCCGGGCATCCAATAATGCATGCAAGCATATCTTGTAAATGGACGATGCGATCTGATAGAGCGCAGAATACCAAGGTTGAGGCTCAGAATCTTCTAAGAAACAGAAAAGGAAATAGTCCTCATATGGTAGTAGTAACTGCAGAACCTCTGCCCACACGATTGGCGTCTATCGCTCTCGGAGTGGGTGATATCGATTGCGTTTATCATTCCGGATTGTACGAATTGATTGAAGCAGTCAAGAAGTACGATACTGATAGAAGCGATCAAATGGATATGCTGAACACTCTTGTTATTGGTCGAAGACTGAGAGACATTAGCGATCTACCTTTTGATTTAGCAATTTGAGAAAAAATCGAGGTGTATCTTGATAGAAAAACCCACATTCATAGATCTGTTTTGCGGTGCGGGAGGTCTGTCTCTAGGGTTCAAGAAGGCTGGTTATGAACCTTTGTGGGCTTTAGATAAGGACGAGGTATTCGCATGTACGTACAGAAAGAACTTCGATGTCAAAGTCTTCGAAGGAGATATAAGAGGAATCGCTGATTTTAGTCCGAAGAAGTCGGATGTGATTGTCGGAGGACCTCCATGCCAGGGCTTTTCGCCTTTGGGTAAGATGAACAGGAAGAAGGAACGCACTAGCGAACATGAAGACCTGAATACGTTATGGAGGGAATTCTTCAGAGCAATTCATGAGATTGGTCCTAAGGCCTTCGTGGTTGAAAACGTACCTGGATTCTTGAAGTCCGAGGAGTTCAATTTCTTCTATGGAATGGTGAAGAAAGAAGGTTACAATGTAGTATATGGAGTGCTAAAGGCCGAGGAATTCGGAGTGCCGCAGAAGAGATCAAGGGCATTTACTATAGGTATTATGAACGGTTCTCCAAGTTTGCCGCCTCCGACTCAGATCAGAAAGAGCGTGAGAGACGCGATCGGGGACCTCCCGCTTGAACCAGACGGAAAGGGCTTGCACATCGGCAGGAATCCTACTGCGATTTCTCTGGAGCGTTATAGACTTATTCCACCGGGAGGAAACAGATTTGATTTAATGAGGCTTCGACCTGATTTGTGCCCTCCATGCTGGATGAAGAAGAAAACCGGTAGCACAGATGTGTTCGGTAGGCTTGAGTGGGACAAACCTTCACTTACTATAAGAACGGAGTTCTTCAAGCCGGAAAAGGGTAGGTACTTGCATCCCCAGGCAGATCGACCCATAACCCATCGTGAAGCTGCAAGGCTTCAGACGTTCCCGGATGACTACGTTTTCTGCGGAAGCAAAACACAGATTGCCAAGCAGATCGGGAACGCGGTTCCTCCTGAACTTGCATTGCATGTTGCAATTCATCTGAAGAAACTGCTGCAGGATGTGTATTAGGAGATCTCTCAAGGAGTACCGGAATGACCGACATATTCGATCAAGAAAAACGGAGCAGTATCATGCGTTCTGTGAAGTCTACCGATACATCACCGGAGATGGTGGTCAGGAAGTGGCTTCATGCTCGCGGATATGGATATAGAATTCATAGAAAAGACCTTCCCGGAAAGCCGGACATAACGATGTCCAGACTGAAGCTTGCCATATTCGTTCACGGATGCTTCTGGCACAATCACACCAATTGCAGGAAAGCTACTATTCCGAAAACCAGAACGGAGTTCTGGACGGAAAAGTTCAGAAAGAATAAAGAACGGGACAAGCAAAAAGAAGATGCACTTGAGAAAGCCGGGTGGAGAATACTGGTATTGTGGCAATGTGAGATTGAGCAAGGCAAATTCGCAGATATCCTGCAGGAAAGTTTAAGTAAACTGGAATCGTCGTTAGGTAACAAGTGATTTGGATCTTGGACAGATACAATGTACAATTTTCTTAGGAGTTCTTCTTGAAGGGGTGCCAAATGAGAGTTTCTGCGGTTGACTTGTTTTGCGGTGCGGGAGGTCTGTCCCATGGAATGATTACATCAGGGATAGAAGTGGTTGCAGGATATGACGTAGACGAAAACTGCAGGTTTCCTTTCGAGTACAATAACAACAGTCGCTTTATCAATAAGGACATCAATCTTGTTTCTAGCAAGGAAGTATCAGACCTGCTTTCAATAGGAGATGTGAAAGTACTTATGGGATGCGCTCCATGTCAGCCGTTTTCTACCTACAACATTAGCGTGAAGAGGGGCAAAAACGACAACGATTGGTCTCTACTCGATAACTTTGCGAGACTTGTTGCGGAAGTCAAACCGGATATCGTATCAATGGAGAACGTACCTCAGATTGTTAAGACTCAGGTGTTCCATGACTTCGCTGAGACTCTTCGGTTTCATGACTACAGTATTAGTTACGGCAGCCATTTCGCTCCAGATTATGGCGTACCCCAAGCAAGACATAGACTGATTCTTCTGGCCTCAAGGCTGGGCAATATAGAGTTGATTCCGCCTACCTGCAAAAGCAATGAATACCGAACCGTTAGACAAACGATAGGAGATCTGGAAAGGATTAGCGCAGGAGAGGTTAGCAAGAAAGATCCGCTTCACAGATCTGCAAAACTGAACGATACAAACCTAGAAAGAATAAGGGCCTCTCTGCCCGGGGGTTCTTGGAAGGACTGGGAAGTGTCTCTAAGAGCGAACTGCCACAGAAAACAATCGGGAGAGTCTTTCTCAGCGGTGTACTCAAGAATGGAATGGGATAAACCCGCGCCAACGATAACGACTCAGTTCTATGGTTACGGAAACGGAAGATTCGGACATCCCGAACAAGACAGAGCATTATCGCTTAGGGAGGGCGCTCTTCTCCAAACATTTCCGGAGAATTATCAGTTCGTAAAACCCGAGGAACCCGTCAGATTCAAAGCAATCGGAAAGCTCATAGGCAATGCTGTACCGGTCTTGCTGGCCAGTGCTATTGGAAGAAGCATAATCAAGCACTTGGGAGGTCGATATGAATGACGGAGAGAAAGAAGTACAGAATAGCAATCAAACAGACTGTTCTAAAGCATTTGGGGATGAATCTTTACAGTAGCGTACCTGCTGTTCTATCGGAAGTTGTAGCCAATTCTTGGGACGCGGATGCTACAAGAGTAGAAGTCACGATAAAGAAAAGAGAAAGAATTATTGTCATCTCCGATAACGGGTGTGGGATGGATCTGGACGACATAAACGAAAAGTATCTGGCTGTGGGTTATGAAAGACGTAAAGACCGTCCGACATCTGAGAAATACGGCAGAAAGGTGATGGGTAGAAAGGGAATCGGAAAACTTTCTCTGTTCTCGGTCGCAGATGTTATCGAGGTTCATACTTTGAAGGATGCCCCGAATAGCAGCAAGCAAGGTTTCAGAATAGTTGTTAAGGAGTTGGAAAGACAAGTCAGCGAAAATGAGAACTCTGAATATGAACCCGCAGAGCTCAAGGAAGAAGAAATCGAGATCCAAACCCCTGGTACGACTATCTATCTCAAAGACCTGAAGAAACGAATGAACAGTCTTACCGAAAGCAGCTTGAAGAGGAAGCTTGCTAGGAGATTCAGCATTATTGGAGAAAAACACGATTTTCGGGTATTTGTGAACGGCGAAGAAGTGAGGCCAGAGGACAGGGATTACTACGATAAAGTCGAGTACGCATGGATCTATAGATACCCCCAGAAATCGGAAGAGCCTTCATTCAAAGAAGCAGAAGAGATATTTCGCATTGAAAGTGAATCCTATGGGAGAATATTCGGGTGGATAGGAACTGTGAAGAACAGCGGCAATTTACTTGATAAGGAGGAAGGAGCAGACGACGGTTTCAGCTTGAACAGAATTGTCGTCCTGGTGAGAGGAAAAGTCGCACACGAGAACATTCTTGAATACTTTGCGGAGGGTGGACTATATACCAAATACCTCATAGGGGAGATACATGCCGATTTTTTGGACGAGAATGACGAACCGGACATTACTACTACGAACAGGCAGCAGATAATCGAAGATGATTCTAGATTTATTAGCCTGCGTGATTTTGTAAGGGATCAGCTAAAGAGAATTCAAAGAGAATGGACAGACCTGAGAAACGAAAAAGGAACCGCGGAAGCTACTTCCAACCCTCAAATAGAGGAGTGGTACAGAGAATTAGGTCCGGATAAGAGACGGAAAGCGGATGTTCTTTTCGGTAAGATAAATAGAGTAACGGATCAAGATGAAGAAAAGCACGAGCTATTCGCTCAAGGGGTACTCGCTTTTGAAAGGCTGAAACACAAAGATAATCTAGATGAGCTAGATAGTATAAGCCTGGATAATCTGGAAGTTTTTCTGCGCATATTTTCTGAAATAGAAGACTACAGCGCTGTTCTGTATCACAGCATTATCTCAGACAGACTCCGAATCATAGGGAAATTGAGAGAAGATGTTGAAGCGAATGTTCTTGAGAAAGTACTACAGAGGTATCTTTTTGACAATCTTTGGCTTCTTGACCCTTCATGGGACAAAGTGACTTCAAATGCAGTAATGGAAAAAGCTTTCAAAAAACTTGAAGGATTTTCGGACGAATCTCTTACGGACGAAGAGAAGAATGCTCGGCTTGACATCAAGTATCGTGCGGTATCGGGAAAGCATGTGATAATCGAATTGAAACGTTCTGGTAAGAGCATAACTTCAAATGAACTTATCAAGCAAGTGATGAAGTACGATAATGCTTTTGACAAGTATCTCACAAATATCGGGAAAGCAAGAGAGCTTTTCGAGATTGTCTGTGTCTTGGGCAAAGAACCTGTTGATTGGCACGATACTCCTAATAGCAGGAACAAAACCATCGAAACTTTGAAGATAAATCACGCAAGAATTGTTTTTTATGATGAACTGATTGTTGGTGCATACAATAGATATGAAGAATTTCTTGAATCCGATGATAAGGTGAAAAAAACGAAGCAACTCATAGATGCTATAGCCAATGAGTATTCGCGTAAACTTGTCGAAGTGCGATAGTTGGAAATACACCTTTGCTCTTTCTTTAGGGGGAAACAGTAAGTGTATTTTCGAACTATTGAAGTGGACTGGGTTGACTCTTCTGTATCTAGCCAGAGTAAGAAATGACAGTCCTGAATCCACAAAGGTTCAAATCACATTATCAAAATCTCTCCGAATTGGTTCTGCAGTTCTTGGACCAAGAATCTTCTCCAGTTCCAGAAGCACTTTGATAGTTCGGATATATCCTCTGGTCCAGCGGCATCTCCGTCATCATTTCTGCTGCTTCCGCGAAGGTGTGGGCATCTCCATAAGGGTTTCGGCTCTTTTGTAACGTTACTGTTCAAGTCATTATGAACTGCTGAAGAATCGAAAGAAGCAATACACGAATATGCTTTCGGCTTCCTCTCAAGTTCTCTCCCAGCACTTCTCCGGGTTTCTCCCGCAAAGCGCATTCTCAAGTTCGGGAAGGATCTCTATAAGCGCAGAGACTACGCGCTGATCAAGAGGCATTTCAGTCATCATGTTCACCGCTTTAGCAAAGGAATAAGCGGCCCTGTAAGGCCTGTCGGCTGTTGGGGCTTGGAAAGACATCAGCCACAGCGATAATCTTAGCCTCAAGCGGTATATTGTCCACCTTCAGTCCATGTGGATAGCCGGAACCGTCTTCTCTTTCGTGATGCATATAAGCGTAGAAATGAACTTCTTCAGATATTTGAAGTGTTCGAGGATGTCTTTTCCATACGTAGGATGATTGCGGATAACCTCCATTTCAATCTCATCTAAAGGACCGTGCTTCCTCAGTATCTTAGATGAAATACCGACTTTGCCAATGTCATGCAGCGTTGCTCCGTTAACAAGTTCCCTAATCTTCTTTCTGCTCAGGCCAAGTCTCTTCCCCACCAGTCCGGCGATTATTGCCACGTTCTTCGAGTGAAATCCGGTATATGGATCACCCGTTTCCCACAAATACATAATCTCTTGAAGACCGTGCATTTCATAATATCCGGAAAGTCCAAGAGTGAGCACTTCCATCATGAGCAATACGCCGATTATTCCAGCGATCAGAGAGTGGACTACCATCCACTTCATTAGATCATATCCTCTTATTTCAGTCCTTAGGCCATAGGTGAAGCCCTTTGATCCGTCAGGCGAAAAGGTGATTCTCTCTGCCAGATGCATCTCTGAAAGTAGAGCATCCTTATCAATGCTCACTAGAGCGACCTTGTCGGGGATTTCTTTCTCCTTGTTGTTATCAAATATGTTGAAGTACAGATAGAGCTCCTGATTCACAGTTGACAGTTTGTGAGTATTCATAACGGGTATTTCTGGAGGCCTGTCTATGAGCCTGGCGGATCTTACCGCTGGAAACTCTTGCCGCACTTCCTGAAGCATTTCGTCAATGAACGCTTCGTCACCAGATACCACAGCATAGTACATCCCATGCCACTGGAAATACCCCTTGGAAAGTGTCGTAGCAAGATTCTCGACAGATGTCTCACAAATCCCTGAGTATATCTTCTGTGTGTAGTCTATTGCCTCATTCTGAAAGACGTGGTACGGAAGCATCATTAGAAGAATCGTAACTAACATAATGAATATAACCAGAGCGGGCCAGATGTATCTGAGCTCTTCAAATCCTCTCATTCAGAATCCCCTTATGTTCAGTTTGGCTTAATCTATCTATTGCTAAGTAATCATATCACCTAATCTTTCGATGTAATCACCCTAGCTTTATCTCCAGCTTTTGTTGAAGATTTGACAAGACAATTGAGACAATTAACCGATCATATTTGTGAGTTTTGTCATTGATGTTTGCTGGTGTAGTATGTCAACGTATGAGATTACATTCAGGGGGCTCAAGTTGAAAAGTGGGAAGTTGGTCTATGAGATCCTGAGCATTAAGGATTTTGGATTTGCCATGGGCTTAGAGATAAAAGGGTCAGACTCCAATTTTTCATTGTGAGCTGAATGTTGAAAATTTCGTTCACGGGTATTTGTTTTCTGCTGGTGATCGAGTAATGACACAGGATACACTCTCTTCCGAGCTCATAGATTCCGCACGAATCTCCTCATTCCTGCTTGATGCTTGGCGTGAACGCGCTCGGTCATTTCTGGCCTGCCTGAATGGAACCACGGAGTCATCGTTCATGAGAAAGCAGGAAGGAAATCTTCTCCTTCCTGCCGTTAGGGTGTGTGTGTAGTACAGTTGCAAGTTACAAGTTCTGAGTTGCAAGGGAAAACCAGTTGCAAGTTCCAAGTTGTGAGTTGCAAGAGTAAGAGCCGCTATCCGCTTAAAGGCGATGAATCCGCTGATCGCTGGAAAGACCGCTGTACTCTTAGAAGCCCCCGACCGATAAAGGACCGGCTACCTGGGTAATGACTCCTTCTCTTCTTCTTTCATCAGCGATGCCCTTTCCCAGTCGAAGCGAAGGACTGTCTCGCGGTTCACGGTCTCTCCCCTGTCTCTGGAGACAATGACCCGTAGCTCTTCTTTGGGAGCATTGTCGTCGTAGAAACACTCGTGATGAAGCATGATTATCGTATCCGCGCAAGCGTTTATCTCTTCAGCGTCATGAAAGTCCTTCTGTTGAGGTACCTTGCCTGGATTGTCCAGGACTGTCCTCTTCATCTGGCTACCGAGAATGATCGGAATCTCTAGAAGCAACGCGAGCTCCTTGAACCAGTCGATCTCTCCCTCTCTCTCGCAAATCAGCTGCAGGTAATCGACGAAACAGACGTCGAAAGTGAGGGAGGACTTCTCCTCCTCGATTTCATATGCCACTTCGTCTATCGCCCAGTCTCTGAGATCGAAGAAGAACAGCGGTATCCGGTTCAGCTCTTCTCTCAAGCGCTCCGCATCTTCATAGTCTCTGAAGTGGCTCGAAACAAACCTTTCCTTTAACTGTGCCGTACTTCTCTCAAGTGTTACGTATGCGGTC
>NZ_DIMV01000062.1:0-175 GCF_002425715.1 Mesotoga sp. UBA5557 | reverse complement strand
GTCATTTAATTCACCTCCAAATTTGAGTCGTGGTAGCGGGTGCGAGGTAGGGGGTTGGAATGAGATCTTACGAACCTGCAGCCCCGTATACCCCCAGCGTTCAGCGATGAGCGGCTCTTGGCTCTTCCCAGCGGCCCCTTCATCATTCACCCGATCTCCTGGCATCCTGCTGTTC
>NZ_DIMV01000014.1:15145-15354 GCF_002425715.1 Mesotoga sp. UBA5557 | reverse complement strand
TTGATGTGCTAGATTGTGAAATATAGGTACTTTTTATGTTAAATGAAAGGATTGCTGACTATGAAGAAGTTTGTGGCCGCAGCTATTCAATTTGAAGCAGAACCAATGAGGGTGGCAAGGAATCTGGAAGCTGCATATCGCTGGATAACCAGGTGCAAACAAGAAACGGGAGCCTCGCTGATAGTTCTGCCTGAAAGCTTTACTACGGG
>NZ_DIMV01000014.1:13252-15135 GCF_002425715.1 Mesotoga sp. UBA5557 | reverse complement strand
TTCACCCCGCTCGGAAACGCGAATTCGCTTTGGGATACCGTGGAACCAATTCCCGGCCGTCTTACACATGAGGGAGTGAAGTGGGCTCGTGAATTTGGGATATACTTGTGTTTCCCCACCTACGAACGCGGAAGAGAGCGAGGGGTTATATACAACAGCGCTGCTATTCTCGGCCCCGAGGGAATTCTAGGAGTATACAGGAAGACACATCCTTTCCCCACGGAGAGACTGTCGGCGGGAGGTTGGACAACTCCTGGAGTCGATCCGTTAGTTGTTTCGACACCCATTGGCAACATCGGTGTGGTGATCTGCTATGATGGGGACTTTCCCGAGTTGGCAAGAGTTACGGCTCTTAAGGGGGCGGAAGTAATCTGCAGGCCCTCGGCATTTATGAGATCCTTTGATCAATGGGAGCTCACGAACAGGGCGAGGGCGTATGACAATCATGTTTACTGGGTTGCTTCGAATCTCGTTGGCAAGGACGCAAGCGGAGCGAATTTCTTCGGCTCGTCAATGATAGTCCACCCTTCTGGAGCAAAGCTAGTTCAGGCTTCAGGGTGTGAAGAATTCGTTTCTGCCGAACTCGATGAGGATCCGATTAAGAAGATAGTTCCTGGGACGTCTAGAGACCAGATCTTCGACCACATAGAAGACAGAAACCTAGATTCGTACAGGGATATTCTTGCTGAAGGAAAAAGCGTGTTTGAACCTTCAAAACGAATTCCGTACAGGAGGAGATAATTTTGGGTAAACCCCTTGAAGGGCTTTTCGTATTAGATCTTACCCGTGTTCTAGCGGGACCGTTTTGTACGATGCTGCTCTGCGACATGGGCGCAGCTGTTGTCAAAGTTGAACGACCCGATGGGGGCGACGATTCGAGATCATTCAGCCCCTTTGTTGGTGAAGAAAGCGCTTATTTCATGAGTATAAACAGAGGAAAGAAGAGCATTACTCTCAATTTGAAGACCGAGGAGGGAAAGAAGCTTCTCGAAAGGCTGATCGAGAGATCCGATGTTCTGGTCGAGAATTTCAGACCGGGCGTTTTCGAAAGGCTGGGCTTCTCCGCCGAAAGGCTGAAAGAGATGAATCCGAGGCTCATATATACTTGTTCTTCGGGCTTCGGGCACTCCGGTCCCATGAGCCAGAGAACAGCCTATGATTTGATCATACAGGGATTGAGTGGAATCATGAGTATAACCGGTCCCGATGAACAGTATCCAACGAAGGTAGGAAGCTCCATTGCAGACATATTTTGTGGAACATTTGCGTGTATAGGAATACTCGCGGCACTTCAGAGTCGAAACAGCACGGGGTCTGGACAAAAAGTGGATGTTGCTATGCTAGANNAGTATGGTCGCTGTCTTGGAGAACGCAATAGCAAGATATGCGGCAACCGGAGAGATTCCGACTCCAATTGGAAACAGGCATCCATCAATTGCGCCATTTTCTTCCTTTGAGACTCTGGATGGAATGATAAACATAGCTGTGGGAAATGATGGCATCTGGAAGAAATTCTGCAAAGCTATCGAAAGAGCAGACATCTGCGAAGATCCGAGGTTTGCGAATAACCCGTCAAGGGTGAGGAATATCGATCAGTTGATGGAGATTATAGGAGTTCAGCTTAAGAAGAAAACATCCAAGGAATGGCTCGGCACCTTTGAGGCACTGGACATCCCCTCGGGCAAGATAAACAACGTCGCCGATCTTTTTGAAGACGAGCAGATCAAAGCAAGAGAGATGATTGTCGAGGTAACTCACAGGAATGGAACTGTGAAAATGCCTGGTGTGCCAATAAAGTTCTCTGAAACACCGGCATCAATTTCCGGACCTGCGCCATTACTCGGTGAGCATAACGAAGAGATCTATTCGGGAATGCTGGGAAT
>NZ_DIMV01000014.1:0-13225 GCF_002425715.1 Mesotoga sp. UBA5557 | reverse complement strand
TATCCTTTTCAGAGAAGCGCAGATTGGGGAAACAAAGTCGAAAAGCTTACTGTAAGAAGTGCTTATAGAACGGCCTTGAACCTGATGGATCATTGCGGGAGAAGATACTCTGTCTTGCTCGACCCTGAGGACTATCTTCCAAGATCGTCATTAATTGAGGCATTTCCTCCCCTTGAGGTAGGTCAAGAGATTAGGGTCGGTATTGACGGTGCCTCTGTGGGCTTTGATCCATCTCAAATCGACGGTTTACCGGATAAGAAGCTGAGAGGCCTTTGGCTTGAATGGTTGGAGTTCATGGATGCAGAGGAGCTTAGCTGCCTTCATGAAGCTATTGATGAACCGGAGAGATTGATTGGACTTGGACCGGGGTATACACCGGCAGGTGATGACTTTTTGGTTGGCTGGATAATGGCTCTCCGTTTCACGGGTAGAAAGAAGAGCTTGTTGACAATTGAAAGAGAGATGCTTGATCGAAAAACGAGCTGGTTCTCGTCAGAAATGATAAAGGATGCTCTTGAGGGTAGATTCTGGAAGAGAGGAATCGAAATGGTTTCAGCTATTGCAGACGGTGATGCAACCCGGGTACTTGAAAAGACAGACAGTATCACAAAATGGGGTCATCTGTCGGGAAAGGCGTGGCTTGCCGGCCTTGCCTATGGACTTGAACTTGGTGAATGACAGTATTAGAGATATTGTTAGGCTTAATGGGAAAGACTAAGATAAGTCGTTCTATCGGTATCGATAGGTTTCGGAATCANNGTCGGAGCAACGGGGATTTTCTTGAATTACCTTTGTTGCTTGTGGAGGTTCAAATGAAGAGAATCGAGGTCGTGAAAGGCGAATACTACGATAGCGTCACTCTGATGCTTGTGGCTAAGGAGCTTAAGAAGATTGAGGGAGTCCATGATGCTTCGCTGAATATGGCAACAGAGGCAAACATAACCATCATGAGAGCGGCCGGGTTCGAAGTAGACACGGGTTTGCTTTCACCCGACGATCTGCTGATCGGAATCGACTACGAAAGAGAAGGGATNNCCCTGGAAGAAGGAAGAGAAGGACACCGAGTATTCACCGGCAACTCTTCAGGGAGCTCTCTCTGTACTTCCCGAAAGCAATCTTGCTCTCATTTCTCTGCCCGGTAGATATGCAGCAGCAGAGGCTATGAAGGCCCTCAAGAACGGTTTGAACGTAATGCTTTACTCCGACAACGTCACAATTGAAGATGAGATTGAACTTAAACGTTTCGCGGAAAACAACGATCTAATCGTAATGGGCCCGGATTGTGGTACAGCTGTTATCAATGGGAAAGGACTTGCCTTTTCTAACGTGTGCCCTACAGGTCCGGTTGGAATTGTCGCGGCATCAGGCACCGGTCTTCAAGAAGTCATGGTGCAGCTCTGCCGCCGGGATGTTGGCGTCAAGCATGGAATTGGAACCGGAGGCAGAGACGTGAAGAAGTCAGTTGGAGGAATATCATTCCTGAGAGGCATACGAGAACTGGCAAAAGATCCCGACATTTCACTGATTGTAGCCATTGGAAAGCCGCCTGCGCCGGAAGTAAGAGAGAAGATTCTGGCTTGCCTCAAAGAAACACAAAAGAAGAGCGTGATTTGCTTTATGGGAGATGATCCTAGAAAAGATGAAGACGAACTCTTCTACACTACGGAACTTGAAGAGTGCGCAGTTGTGGCCGAGGCCCTTATAAAAGGCAGAGACGTTTCTATGGCTCGAGATAAGTTGAAGGCAGAGTACGTGAAGTTGGCCGGAAAGAGACCTGCAGGCGTGGTTCATGGAAAATATGTAAGGGGGCTTTTCACTGGCGGCACTCTCTGTTACGAAGCGCAGTATATAGCTCAGGCACACATAAATCCAATCTACGGAAATGCTCCGTTGAGGGAAGATCTCAAACTGGAGAACAGCTTGAAACCAGTCGGACACTCATTCATCGACTATGGCGAAGACGAGTTCACTCAAGGGAGATTACACCCCATGATAGACCCATCCTTCAGGGCTGAACAGGTGAAACAGCAATCTGAAGACCGTTCGGTAGCTGTCATCCTTTTCGATGTTGTCCTCGGGTATGGAAGTGCTGATAATCCTTCGTTCGACGTTGTTGAGGCAATCAAGTCTGTAAATAGAGAAACAAAACCGATATATATAGCTTATGTCTGCGGGACCGACGGGGATCCTCAAGATCTTGGCAGGCAGAGGGCCCTGTTGGAGGAAGCAGGTGTTATAGTCTGCGAGAGCAATGCAAGAGCAGCTCTTCTGGCTGCCAGTTTAGTTTCGAGAAAGGAGCGTTGACCATGTCCTTCAAAGATCTACTCGATAATGGTCCGAAAGTAGTTAATCTTGGGATGGAAAGATTCTATCTCGATCTTCAGGATCAGGAGGTACCCGCAGTGAAGGTCAACTGGAGACCTCCTCTTGCGAAGAGCTCACTGATGGATAAATTGAGAAAGTTAAGAGGTGAGGAAGTTGAATAGTATTGAAATGGCAAACTCCATCGCATTTGAAAGGCTTCTGAAAGCCGAGCCCCATATTGTAGATCTCGGCATGGCAAAAGATGTTATTCCGCACTTCAAAGAGAAGATGATACTTCATGCAGGACCGCCAATAACCTGGGACAGAATGTCGGGCCCTATGATAGGTGCCGTGACCGGTGCGATCCTTTATGAAGGCTGGGCCGAAACTCCGGAGAAAGCAAGGGAGTTTGCTTCGAAAGGAAATATCTCATTTGAACCTTGCCATCATCATAACGCTGTCGGCCCAATGGCAGGGATAATATCCCCTAACCTGCCGGTTTGGATCATTGAGGAAAAGAATTCTGGAAAGAGGAGCTATGCAACGCTGAACGAGGGACTCGGTAAGGTCTTGCGAATGGGAGCGTTCAGTGAAGAGGTTATTGAGAGACTGAACTGGATGCGAGAAGTTCTGTATCCTGCCTTGAGAAGCGGGGTCCGGAAATTCGTGAACGATAACGGGGGTCTTAACCTTAAGAGTCTTATATCTCAGTCTCTGCACATGGGGGATGAGCTTCATAACCGAAACAGGGCAGCTACTTCACTTCTCATTCGTACCCTCGTACCTTCTATGATTGATGCGGAGGGGAGCAACCCTGATCTCTCCAGAGTTGTTAAATTTGTGGCGGGAAATGATCATTTCTTTCTTAATCCCGGTATGGCGGCGGCAAAGGTCTCGCTCGACAGTGTTGGTTACGTCGAAGGATCGAGTATGCTCACCATAATGGCTCGCAACGGTACAGACTTCGGGATCCAGATCGCCGGAATGAAGAACAAATGGTTCACCTGCCAGGCAGCCTTGCCCGATGTCTTGCTCTTCCCTGGCTTCACAAGGGAGGATGTCAATCGAGACATAGGAGACAGTGCGATTATGGAGACTTACGGCTTAGGTGGTTTTGCCCTGGCTGCGGCCCCTGCGATCGTTCAGTTTGTTGGAGGTACGCCTCAAGATGCAGTGAACTACACAAAGGAGATGTATGAAATCTGTATAGGAGAAAACAAGCACTTCACAATTCCCGCACTGAACTTCCGTGGAACTCCCACAGGAATTGATCTAATCAGAGTTGTGGAGACAGGCATCACGCCTATCCTGGATACAGGCGCAGCTCATCGAGAGGCCGGTAAAGGGCAGGTGGGTGCCGGAATTGTTAGGATGCCTTCTGAAGCTTTTGTAAAGGCAGCGGAAGCGTTCGTCGAGGAATATTCCAAATAAAGGAGGAAGAGTATGATACCGAAAAACTGGGACAAGATCAAGATTTACGAGTTATCTCAACCGATCAGTCATCTGACACCGCCATGGCCAACTTATGAGCCGCTTCAGATCAAATTCTTCAAGAGGTTGGCTCCAAACGGTGCGAACGGTCAACTTCTTACTCACTCTAACCATGTCGGGACCCATCTGGATGGTTCGCTGCACTTTTGCACTCATGGTAGAGACATCGCAAGCATACCTCTGGACGAACTCGTTGCGCCAGGAGTTATCGTTGATCTCTCGGACATTGCAGAGGATTACGGGATCTACACATCAAAGGACATAGAAGAAAGAGTGGAAGTAAGAGAAGGCGACATTCTTATCATCAACACAGGGTATCACAAGTACGCTTACGACCAGCCTGAGGCAGACGAAGTAAGATACATGATCAAACACCCTGGACCGACAAGAGAGTTTGCCGAGTGGTGCAAAAAGAAGAAGATAAAGTGGATAGGAGTTGACTGCGGTTCTGCCGACCATCCAATGAATACAAAGATCCGTGACTGGATGCCTGTTCAGGCGAAAGAGTGTGACCGCTATATGCAGAAGAAGTATGGTAAGTCCCTTCAAGAGATCTTCCCCGACGAGGACTACCAGCTTATGCATGTGCTTCTCTTCCCGTACGACATTATTCACGCCGAGAACGTTGGTGGAGAGATAGACAAAATATTGAACAAGAGAATGGTTATCGGGTGCTTCCCGTGGAGATTTGTCGGCGGAGAGTCTTGTATTAGTAGAATAGTTGCGTTCGACGAAGAGGAATAAATCCAACCGAAAGAGTGGCGATATGGATGCGTGATTTCGTTCTGGAAAGGCCGCGCTCACTTTCCGAGGCCCTGGATGCACTTGGACGTCATGGAAAGAATGCCATAATCAAGAGCGGCGGTACTGACGTTATTGTCTGGCTACATAAATCCATAAAGGAGCCGGACTATATAATCGACCTAACGGCAATCGAGCAGCTAAAAGGAATAACGATAAACGAGGACAATGTGGAAATCAGGGCGCTCGTAACTCTTAGTGAGATTATAGAAGACAGCTCAATGAAACGTTACTTCCCTGCGCTGGTGCAGGCTTGCAGGGCACACTCGGATCCACTGATAAGGAATCGGGCAACCGTTATAGGCAACGTCTGTGCTGCGGTTCCTTCCGGAGATATGATAGCTCCTCTGGTATGCTATGACGCCAAAGTTGAAATCACAGGATCAAACGGCACCCGGAAAGTCCCGGTATCCGAATTCATAATCGGACCCAAGAAGACCTCACTGGCAGTCGACGAGGTTGTGACAGGAATAAGAATCGCCATACCCGTAGTTGAAACAAGCGGTTGCTATCTCAAAGCAATCAGAAGAGAGGCTCTGGATATAGCTCAGGCAGCCGTCTGTTGTACGCTCTTCAAGGGGGATAACAGGGAGTTCAGGATTGCCTTCTGTGCCGTATCTCCCAGACCACTGAGAGCGACGGAGGCGGAAAAGCTCCTCAATTCTTCCGGTAATATAGATGACAGGGTTATCAAACGAGCCGCAGAGCTTGCAGCTGGAGCTGTTGATCCCATTACGGACGTGAGAGCATCCAGAGAATACAGGATCGACATGATTGCCGAACTAACGAGCAGGGCGATTTCTTGTTGTCTGGAAGGTCCCGTGGAAGAAGGTGTTCGCAGATGAAAGACAAGCATGTGACTCTGACACTCAACGGCCGAAAAGCCACCTTGATAGTCGAGGACAGAACGACCCTTCTCAATGCTTTGAGAGAATACGGTGTTACAAGCCTGAAGCGAGGCTGCGAAGAGGGAGAGTGCGGAGCGTGCACGGTTATCATAAATGGACTTCCTCAAAAGTCTTGTCTTGTCCTTGCGCGAGAAGCCGAGGGTGCGGAAGTGCTAACAGTAGAAGGGCTTGTCAAGAAAGGCAGGCTTCATCCGATTCAGCAGGCCTTCGTAGATGAAGGTGCAATACAGTGCGGTTACTGTACTCCGGGGATGGTCATGACAACCTATGCATTGCTCAAGAAGAATCCGTCTCCTTCTGAGGAAGAGATAAAAGAAGCTCTCTCGGGAAATATCTGCAGATGCACGGGTTATCTCTCGATTATCCGGGCGGTCAAGAAAAGTGCCGCCATTCTCTCCGGAAAGGTTAAAGGAGGTGAGTTGCGTGAAGACGATTAAGACAAAGACCGGAATTGGAAAGTGGTTGCCAAGAAAGTATGATCTCGAGAAGGCGGAGGGCACACTTCAATTTACCGATGACCTCAGGTTCGGTCCCGAACTGCTTCACGCAGCGGTCGTGCGCTCTTCTGTAGCACACGGAGAGATTCTGAAAATCGATTATTCAGAGGCGCTGGAAATTCCCGGTGTACTTAAAGTCCTGATTGGAGAAGACTTTCCACATCACTTCGGTCTATATCTAAAGGATAGAACACCCATGGCAATTGGGAGAGCAAGATATGTTGGAGAGCCCGTTGCGCTAGTTGTTGCCGAAACCGAGCAGGCCGCGAGAGAAGGGGTCAAGAAGGTGAAAGTAACATACAAAGAGCTCGAAGCTATCTTCGATCCGGTTAAGGCAGCTACCACAAATTCAGTGCTTGTTCATCCCGACCTCCACAAATACGAGCACGTAGACTTCATTACTCCTCAGCCAAATACCAATATTGCCAACTGGTTCAGGATAAGAAAAGGAGATACCGAAGCGGCCTTCAAGAATGCGGCTCACGTCTTTGAAGAGACGATTACGTGTCCTCAGATTGCTCATGGTTATATTGAAACGCTGTGCTCAATTTGCAAGCAAGATCCCGCGTCTGGAGAGATAATGATCTGGACCTCGGCGCAGTCAGCCTTCACAGTAAGAGACATAATCGCCAAGGGGATAAAGTATCCACTGAACAAGATTCGGGTGATCGCGCCTCCGATAGGCGGCGGCTTCGGAGGGAAGGCAGGGATGACTATCGAGGCTCTCTGCCTTGCAGCGGCTATGGATGAGGATCTGAAAGGAAGGCCTGTAAAGCTTTTCATACCAAGAGAAGAAGTCCTCTTGACCTCGTGGGTCCGCCAGGGATTTGTGGCTAGAATCGAGCTTGCAGTCAGTGAAGACGGCCTGATGCAGGGTATACGCCACACATTCTGGTTTGACACGGGAATCTCTGCCGAATATGGAGCAAACCCGGTTAGAAGCGCCGGTTACACATCAATGGGAGCTTACAATATTCCGAACGTCTGGTCGGACTGCTATGCAGTTTACACAAACAAGCCATTTGGAGGTGCTTACAGAGGGTTCGGTTTGCCGGAGCTAATGAGCGCACTTGAAGTCGTGGTTGATATAGTCGCTCACAAACTGAACATAGATCCAGTTGAGTTCAGAAAGAAGAACCTTTTGAAGAAGGGGCAGACTACCTGTACCGGAATGCCGATGCATGACCATGCTCTCGACAAAATAATCGACAAGGTTGCAAAGAGCATAGATGTCCTCAAAGAAGAGCCTCCAATAAGAAAGGGCTGGAAGAGAGGGAAGGGAATCGCACTGGCAATAAAGGCGCCCGCAATTCCCGCCGACGCTTCTTCATCAGCCATTGTCAAACTCAACGGAGACGGAACGGTTGAAGTTCTAGCCGCCACAATGGATATGGGTCAGGGAACGTATAGCGCTTATGCTCAGATAGTCTCCGAAGAACTAGGGATTCCGTATGATTGGATAAAGGTCTACTATCCAGATACACAGAGCCATCCTTACGACTGGCAAACTGTAGCAAGCAGATCCTGCTGGTCGATGGGCATGGCGGTAAAGCGAGCTGCAAGCGAGCTAAGAGAGAAGCTCCTCGCTCTTTTCTCCGAATACTGGCAGACGCCTGTCGAGACGATAAGCATAGAGCATGGAGTCGTTAAGTGTCACAAACTTGGCAAGAGCGAAAGGATTGACGAAAGAGTTCAGAACGGTTTCAAAATGCCAGACGGAATTCTGAAGGGCGGCCCAATAATCGGAAGCGGCTCATTTACACCGCCTGACTTGATCTATCCCGATCCAGACACCGGGCAGTCTCCCAAGAGTGTCGTTCACTTCACTCTTGGCGCAGTGGGAATAGATATGGAAGTCGATCCGGCGACTGGGAGAATCATTATAAACAAAGTTTGTGCGGGTTACGATGTCGGCAAAGCTATCACTCCAATAAACATCAAAGGTCAGATTGAAGGAGGAACAGTTCAGGGTCTTTCTGCCTGTCTAATGGAAGCTATGATCTACGATGAATATGGAAGATTACTCACTCCAGACTTCACGGATTACAAGATTGCCACGATAAAGGATATTCCAGGTGAGATCGATGCTTTCTGGGAAGAGACACCAGAAGAGATTTCACCTTACGGAAACCGCGGAGTCGGTGAACACTCGATGATAGCCCCTGCACCGGCAACAAACAACGCATTGTTCAGGGCGACTGGTATGCGAATTCACAGTTACCCGCTCAGTAGAGAGAGAGTTTACAAGGCTTTGAAAGCTAAAGATAAAGGTGAGACTGATTTCTGGGAATGGCCTTATGCTCTTGATCTGGCTTATGAGCGAGCTAAGAAGGAATGGTGAAATAAGAGCGTATTTTGAAAGAGATCGAAACAATCTCCAATTCATTGAAGCATCCGCCCTGCGCGGATGCTTCGTTTAGATTTCTAGTTGCCGATTTTGCTTGACAAGTTTGAAATGTATTGTATTATATTATCTATAAGCGGCTATAACCGTTGAGAAGGAGAAGAAATCTATGCCTGGTACAACTTCAGAGCCGGGGATTACAGAGTAAGACGCTTTTCTAGGACAGATTGCCTGCCCAGTCTCTTCACAGGCACTCTTCAAGTTTTTCTATTCTTAAAGCAAATATTGACAGATACCCTCATAATTGAACTATATTATTCGACGAATACTTCAAGACAGGAGGAGACGAAGTATGCCAAGGTTTGAAGAAGTAGACCTTAGACGCCCTGCAGCTGATAGAGAAGAAGAAGTACTCTCCTATTGGAGGCAAGATGATCTAGCGAACAGAAGTGTCACTGTTAGGGAGGGGAGCCCCGAGTTTGTTTTTTTCGAGGGTCCGCCTACTGCCAACGGTATGCCCGGAATTCATCATGTAATTTCGAGAACGTTGAAGGATGCAGTCTGTCGCTTCAAAACGATGCAAGGATACAAGGTGAAGCGAAAGGCCGGCTGGGACACGCATGGTCTTCCTGTGGAGATCGAAGTTGAAAAGCAGCTGGGCTTCTCTTCGAAGCAGGAGATTGAGGACTTTGGCATAGAGAAGTTCAATCACAAGTGCAAAGAATCCGTCTGGAAGTACGAAAGTCAGTGGAAGAAAATGACAGAGAGAATCGGTTACTGGATAGATATGGAGCACCCGTATATAACGATGGACAACGACTATATAGAATCTGTCTGGTGGATCCTGAAGCAGTACTTTGACAAAGACTACATATATGAGGGCCACAAAATAATGCCGTATTGTCCGCGATGCGGTACTCCCCTCGCTTCTCACGAGGTTGCTCAGGGCTATAGAGATGAGACTATTGACTCTATATACGCGAAGTTCCGACTGAAAGGAAAGGAAAACGAGTACTTCATAGTATGGACGACGACTCCATGGACGCTTCCTTCTAACGTTGCTCTAGCAGTGAATCCCAGATTCAACTACGTAAAGGTTGAAGTGATGCTGGATACCGGCGAAGTCGAATATTACTACCTGGTCAAGGATCGCCTCAGTGCTTTGCTCGGTGAAGAAGGCAATTACAAGGTTATTGAAGAACTCAAAGGCAAAGATCTTGTCAATCTCGAGTATGAACAGCTGATCCCCTTTGCCAGCGTAGACAAGAAGGCATTCTTTGTTGTCTACGGGGACTTTGTCTCTCTTGAAGACGGCTCGGGTATAGTGCATATGGCTCCTGCCTTTGGAGAAGATGACAACATACTCGGAAGGAAATTCAATCTCCCGCTTCTCCAGCTTGTCGACAAGGAAGGTAAGATAACAGAAGAAGTGAAACCGTGGGCAGGGATGTTTGTAAGGGATGCCGATCCACTCATTGTTCGTTATCTGAAGGAGAGGAATCTGTTATTCAAGAAAGAGCGTTTGACCCACTCCTACCCGTTCTGCTGGAGATGCGATACGCCGCTTCTCTACTACGCAAGAAAGTCGTGGTACATAAAGACTACAGAGTATAGAGATAAAATGATCGAAGTGAACAACACCGTGAACTGGTACCCAAAGTTTGTTGGGGAGGGCCGCTTCGGTAACTGGCTCGAAAACATGGTAGATTGGGCCCTTTCTAGAGATAGATACTGGGGAACTCCTCTAAACATCTGGAAGTGCGATGAATGTGGCAAGTTGACTTCGGTTGGATCACGAAAGGAACTGGCAGAGAGAGCGGTCGAGAACATATCAGAAGACATCGAGCTTCACCGCCCATATGTAGATGACGTTCATTTAAGATGCGAATGTGGTGGACAGATGACTAGGACCCCCGAGGTCATTGACTGCTGGTTTGATTCAGGGGCAATGCCAGTGGCCCAGCATCACTATCCATTCGAGAACAAAGACAATTTCATGGGAGAGCTATTTCCAGCAGATTTCATCTGCGAAGGTATAGATCAGACTAGAGGCTGGTTCTACTCCCTCATGTCGATTTCTGCATTCCTCTTTGGCCAGTCTCCTTACAAGAACGTTCTGGTTAACAATCTGGTTCTAGACAGGACCGGTCAGAAGATGTCGAAGTCAAAGGGAAATACTGTTGATCCGTCGGAGATAATCGAGAAGTACGGTGCAGATACACTCAGATGGTATCTGCTGGCCGTCTCGCCACCCTGGGTTCCCACAAAGTTCGATGAGGACGGGGTGAAGGACACTTACAGCAAGTTCTTTGGAACCCTGCATAGTGTATTCTCATTCTTCACAATGTACGCAAATGTTGACGACGTTGACCCTGCGAATTTCGACTTGCCTGTTCCTGAAAGGGAAGAGGTTGACAGATGGATAATGTCCAGACTGAACACTCTGGTAAAGGAAGTGACAGAGCTTCTGAACAATTATGATCTTACGAAATCAGTGAGAGCAATTCAGGACTTTGTCGTCGAGGAAGTCTCTAACTGGTATGTTAGAAGGACACGAGACAGATACTGGACCAGCGAACTCGACAACAGCAAGAAGGCAGCCTATCTCACGCTTTATGAAGTACTGCTGACCATCGCAAAACTCATGGCGCCAATTGCACCTTTCACGGCCGAAGAGATTTTCAGAAACCTTACCCACAAGGAAAAGGCGTCTGTGCATCTGGAACTGTATCCGGTTGCCGACGAGAGCTTGATCGAGCCTGAACTCGAAAAGAGAATGGCCACAGTCATGGACATTGTGACACTGGGTAGAGCATGTAGAAACAAGGTCCAGATAAAGGTCAGGCAACCTCTGCCGAAGATTCTAGTGGACGGGAATATAAGAAAGATCGTCGAGTCAATGCGCGAGCTGATCCTCGAAGAGATCAACGTCAAGAACATAGAATACATTGAAGAGCTGGGAGACTATGTGAACTATGAAGTCAAGCCGAATTTCAGAGTTATGGGTCCTAAGTTCGGCAAAGATCTCAAGTCGATCAGCAATGCCCTAAGGTTAATGAAACCTTCTGAAGTTGTCGCAAGAGTCAAACACGACGGCAAGATCTCCGTTGAAGCTAACGGAAGGCTCTTCGATCTGACGGAAGAGGATCTGGACATAAGAATACAGGAACTGGAAGGCTTTACTTTCGAGATGAGCAACGACAACTTTGTCATTCTCGATACCGAACTCACTCCCGATCTTCTGCAGGAAGGGCTTGCAAGAGAAATGGTTTCGAAGATACAGACAATGAGAAAAGAAGCCGACTTTGAGATTACAGATAGAATCACTGTAGCTTACTTCGGGCCCGATGCTCTTGTAGAAGCAATAGAGACATTCAGTGATTACATAAAAGAAGAGACGCTTTCAAACAGCGTCAATTTCCAGGAGGGACTCGATACCGGGACCGAATGGAACCTAAATGGTTACAACACCAGAATCAAGGTAGAGAGAGTCTAGACATATGAAAAAACCGGGAGCTTCATGCTCCCGGTCTCTTATTGGAATGTGAATCAGACAGTGAGCTTAACTATGATCGCCGGATCAAGAACTCTGAAAGTAAATGATTCCGTTATGAAGAGCTCTACCTCATCTTCTGTGCTGCTTTGATAACCGATTTCGAAATCTCCGCCGATTACCATCTCAAGATCTTCGTGATCCTTCGGCAGAAGAAGCGCATCTTTCAACACTCTGCTGACCACAATCTCACTTCCCAAGAAGGACTCGATTCTCTTCACCAGAGGATAACCGGAAACATGTGAGTTCAGCATAGACATAGTATCTGGATTGACCACAAGGACAAACGGTCCGTCAGTGAAGTTGTCTTTCAGAACCTGGACTGCTCTAGACAAAGACTCAATGATTTCATTTGGCTTCGATCCGAGAGGAATGGGGTCGTTTTCGCTAGCTTCAACGATTCCCTCGACTGAAGCCTTTTCGTAGCCGTTATAGATGACTCTCTCTTCAAAGAGCGCGATTTGCTTAACCGCATCTTCAAGAGGTGCAAGATCTGAATCCTTTGCGCCTCTTTCTATATCATCCATCTGCCACCGCACCAGCTTGAACGGGATTCTAGCCTCTATTAGAGGTTTTGCCTTTCTCAAGCCCACCCCGATTTCACCTTCTCTATCCAGGAGCTTCACTCTTCCTTCGGGCAGGAAAGAGTATTCCCAGCCCTTAGGTCCAACAACGTTGACGATCTTTCTTGCCGATAGGTAGCTCTTGAGTACTTGCCTTGCTCTCTCGTTTATCTCTTCCCATGCCTCGCTTGATAACGGGGCCAATTGTCTTTTGAAAAGGTCCATCGCAATCCCTCCTATTTCATCTTGCCGATGTTGAGACCGCCATTTCCGGAAGAACCTTCACCGGCTTCTTCAACTTCGGTTATCGGGGCATTCGTGAACAGATATGTCTTTAATTCCTCATCCCATCCGTCCATATTTCTTCTGAGCCATTCAAGAGTCATACACGCATGTTCTATCTCTTCATCTCTGTTGTGAGCCATGACTGCCTTGAGTTCAGGGTCATCCGAAACATCGACTCTCTGGTTGTACCAGTCAACTGCCTCGATCTCTTCCTTGAGGCTGCTGAGAGCTCTGGAAATGTCTCTTGCCTTTTCGCTAAGCTTTTCAAACGGTTCGTGATAATTGCTCATATACACGCCTCCTTCTCAACTAATGTGTATTCCATACTATACAAACAATTTTATCATACTTTAAATTGTAACATAGCAAGCCTGTCGGTTAAGAGCCGCTGTGCGCTTGTAAAAGCTCAGTTGCAAGTTCCAAGATGCAAGTTATAAGGGAGAAAAGGGAAGGCCGAGGTTGGGGGTAGCGGGTTCGTG
>NZ_DIMV01000013.1:31930-32092 GCF_002425715.1 Mesotoga sp. UBA5557 | reverse complement strand
GGCGGAATTGAGAAATGGTATTTGCAGACTTTACAACTGATCATCCTTGAACAATCACTCCTTTCAGGCTGTCTCGCGCTTTTCTTTAGAAAGAACCATTCTAGACTCAAAGGTTACGAATTGTTGGTTCTCCTTTATTCGACGAGAGCAGAGGTCTTTGGT
>NZ_DIMV01000013.1:0-31900 GCF_002425715.1 Mesotoga sp. UBA5557 | reverse complement strand
AGACAAGTAAGTGAGGAATAGTAGACAAACAAGGGATGAATATGGTTGTGACCGAAGATGAAAGCTATTTTTCATTCCGTTTATTTCATAATGCTACTGTACCATGATGGCGATCAGCACGGTTTGTCTGGAAGGAGGATACCCCTGAACCTCAAAGAGTTGAAATATCTCTCGCTTTCGATCATTTGCCTTTGCTTTGTCTTCCTCATGGCCGGCCGGGTAGGGGTTGCCGGTGTTGTCCCATCAGCCTACGATTTGAGGAACGTCGATGGCAGATGCTATATGACTCCGGTAAAGTCACAATGCGTGCCCGGTCAATGGTGGAATTCGGCCGGCCTACGTAATGCATCATAATTAAATCTACTCAAGAGACCTCTGCTTGACTTGTAACATACCGAAGTAGTATATTTGGTTAAGCTAATTCAGCGAGGGATTATTATGGTTGTCAATCAATTTCTAAATAAACTGAATATGTTCTGGTGGTGGAGCTGCCCCTTCGGTGGGGGTTAGCCTTTCGCTACTAGGGTAAACCCATATTGAAGGGGCTCTCATAGTTGAGAGCCCCTTTACTTTTGAGGAGGTATATTGGCATGAAGAAAAGAATCATTGTGAATTTGAAGTCGGAGGAGCTTCCACGAAGCTGGTATAACATAAAGGCTGACTTACCATTCAAGATGGATCCGCCTTTGAATCCGGCAACCAATGAGGTGATCGATCCTGCAGATATGATGGCGATCTTCCCGAAGTCGATTGTTGAGCAGGAAATGAGTGAAGAAAGGTTCGTCCCTATTCCTGAGCCCGTTCTGGATGAGTATGTGGTATTCCGCCCCAGTCCACTTATAAGGGCGACCTTTCTCGAAGAGTATCTCAACACTCCAGCGAGGATATACTACAAGTATGAAGGTAACTCCCCGACCGGAAGTCACAAAACGAATACGGCAATAGCGCAGGCTTATTACAACAAGGCCGATGGAATAACCGAGCTAACTACGGAAACGGGGGCAGGACAGTGGGGTAGCGCCCTCTCGTATGCGGGCAGGAAATTCGGTTTGACGGTAAGAGTCTTCATGGTGAGAAACAGTTTCCAGTCGAAGCCAATGAGACAGCACATGATGAGAATGTTTAATGGAGAGGTTGAGCCGAGCCCTGGTGAACACACCGAAAGCGGAAGGAAGTTCCTCAAAGACAGGAAGAATTTCTCAGGTTCCTTGGGAATGGCAATTAGCGAGGCTATCGAAATCGTTCTGAATTCTAAGACGAAAAAGTACTCTCTCGGAAGTGTTCTCGATCACGTTCTTCTTCATCAGACAGTGATTGGTCTGGAAATTGAAAAGCAGCTGGAGATCCTTGGCGAAAAGCCTTCATCGATTCTTGGCTGTCACGGTGGCGGGTCAAACTTCGGCGGATCAATCTTGCCGTTTGTGAAGAGGGTATTCGAAGGAGAGAAAATTGAGTTCGTTGCCTGCGAGCCAGAATCATGTCCTACGCTTTCTAAAGGCGAGTATCGGTACGACAGCGGAGACACTGCTGGATTCACGCCGCTGCTGAAGATGTATACGCTTGGGAGAGAGTTTGTTCCACCCGCAATTCATGCCGGTGGTCTCAGATATCACGGTGCGGCTCCTCTCGTGTCGCGATTAGTGAAAGAAGGCATTGTCACTCCGGAAGCTTTCCCTCAAGAAGAGACTTTCAAAGCAGGTCTTCTCTTCGCTACAACGGAGGGTATTGTTCCCGCACCGGAGTCAACCCATGCAATTGCAGGTGCTGTTCGAAGAGCAATTGAGGCAAGGAAAAACAGAGAAGAGAAGGTTATTGTGTTCACTCTGAGCGGGAATGGCGTTCTAGACCTCTCTTCTTATACTAGCACAATCGAGGCGCATAAGGACGTGCTCAACTTCGACAACCTGCGCCCATAAGGCATTGTAGAGCATTGACTTGTTGAAATCCTTTTCGTCAAACGGTTTCAGATGATTCTATGTTGCAGAAGTCAATTAGAAAATGTTAGAATTTGGTTGTGATCTGAATTCTAGCTAGGGGGTGTACCTGTGAATAAGAAAGAACTTATCGCTGTTCTTGCACAAAGAACTGGAGCAACCAAGAAACTTGTCGGAGACGTAGTTGATAGCTTTATCGGCGTGGTAGGGGAAGAACTCTCAAAGAACCAGGAAGTTAAGCTAATAGGTTTCGGAACGTTTGAAGTTACCATGCGAAAGCCCAGGATGGGTGTCAACCCGAGAACGAAGGAAGCTATCGAGATTCCTGGCGGGAAGGTTCCGAAATTCAGACCTGGCAAAGAGCTAAAAGAGAAAGTTCAGTAATAATTGTCCTGCCGATAAGAGATGAAAGTGGAGCTTAGTCTCCACTTTTTTCACTAGCCCATCTCGTTACGGCTTCAACCGCCTTACTGTTTTTCAAGACAGAGCGGAGGTCATCTTCAGAGGCCTTTGAGATTCCTTTGATGCTTCCAAAGGCCTTCAAGAGTGCCTTCTTTCTTTTGGGTCCTATTCCTGGAATATCATCTATCTTCGAAGTTAGAAATCTCCTCTCCCTCAGAACTCTGTGATAGTTAATAGCGAATCGATGCGCCTCATTATCTATAGAGATGATCATTCTCAACACCGGATGTTCTTCTTTGAGTCTTACTCTGTCGCGATTATCAAGAAACACAAGCTCGTTGAACTCCTTTGCGAGTCCGACTATCTCGTATTCTTCGATCCCTATCTCTGCAAATGCCTTCTCAACTGCTCTCAACTGAGGTTCTCCTCCGTCAATAAGCAGAAGATCGGGGAGAGGGTACTTTGTGTATCGCCGTTTGACTACGGTTGCCATTGCTTCGAAATCATTTGGTTCTTCAAGCTCGCTTATTCTGTACCTTCTGTACTCCGACTTGTTCGGCTTACCGTTATCGAAAACTACTACTGAAGCGACTGTGTAGAGACCTTGTGTATGAGAGATATCGATTCCCTCGATTCTCGAGGGAAATCTCTTCAGTCCAAGTATCTGCTGAGCCTGTCGCAGCGAATGAGCCGCATTCAGTCTTATCTTCAGCTCTTCGTCGATATTCTTGAAGGCGATACTCAGAAGTCTCTCTTCCTGCTCATCACGGGGATCTCCAATGTAATCAAAATCTCTTCTGAATTGCCTCACATCTTTTTTCTTCAGACCGGTTACGATTAAAGACTTTGGAATTCTGTTCTTCTTGGCGTAGTAAAACTGGGTAATGAAATCCATAGGAGTACCATCCGGGAAGTCGAAAACCAGCTTTCCCAAGAGCATTCCTCCCCTTACCTGCAGCAGGGCAGCTAGCCCGGCCGAAACGGCCAATATGTCTGCCTTCAAATCTAGCGGGGCTTCAACCCCCTGAAAGGCGTAAAGGTCATCCATCGACGACAGAATGTCCCTTATTTCTGCCGCCCTTTCGAACTGAAGAGCCTCCGACAATACAGTCATCCTCTTGAGGAGAGCTTCTCTAACTTTTATCGTGTCCCCTTCAAGGAATTCGGTTAGCGCAGAAAGCTGCTCTTGATACTCTTCAGGAGAGACCTTTTCAACGCAAGGTGCCGAACACATTTTCAGATGATATAGAAAGCAGGGTCTCTTTATCCTGCCGAGATCATATGTGCATGTGCGAATCTTGAAGACTTTCTGTAGGAATTCTAGTAGCTTTCTGACAAGTCCGGCGCTCGTGTATGGACCAAAATAAGTGCCTTCGAGCTCCTTTGTTCGCGTGATCGCAATATAAGGATACTCCTCAGCGGATATGTATATGTATGGATAAGTACGCGAATCCTTCAGGAATACATTGTACTTCGGCTTTTTACTGAAGATTAGGTTGGCCTCGAGAAGCAGAGCCTCTCTTTCGGATGTGACCATTATGAAGTCCAGATCCTCCGACTCTTCGGCGATGCGTCTGGCCTTTTCGTTCTGAGACCACGTCGACTCTCTGAAGTATGAGAGGACTCTCCTCTTCAGCTTCTTTGCCTTTCCTACGTAGATTATTGCATTCTTTTCGTCCTTGAAGATATAAACTCCGGGTTCTTCCGGAAGCTGTGAAGCCTTGTTCAGTATTTGTTCATTCATTTCGGTTCAACAACTCTCTGCAAATGACTCTCTCAGATGAACAACGGGTTCTTTCTAAGAGACTCCATACTTCTCGTCCAATGGGGTTGTTCACACCTCCAAGAAAGTTAGCCAACTGCAGGTGAAGACACTTAACCATTTTCAGATTTCTTATCCCTCCAATACCTCTAACAAGCAGCAGCAACTTCTGCGATTCAGATAGAGTGCACCGACCGAGGATTCTCTTTTTGATCAACGTGGTTTCTTCATGGGCTTTGAGATACTCGTCTGCAAAAACGCCGTCACGTTCGATTCTCTTCTCGAATTCAGTTATCATTCCCCCGCTCTCAAGACGGGAGACTTTCTCCTTCAAGAAGGGGCAGCTCAGCCAGAAAAGCGTCGGGAAGGGCTTTCCATAAGAAATGAGGGAGGACTCAATAACTTTCGGAAATCCCCATTCGCAGACTCTGGCTACTCTGAAGTCGTTCTTCAGTTCTCTCCCTAGTTGAAGAGAGACTATTTTCTTCTCAATTTTATCGCTTTCCAATCTCCGTCTTCCCTGCTGCTCTCTATAAGAAAGGTTCCTTCAATAAGGTTTCCGATCTCACTGAACTTGTCTTTGTAAATTCCCGAGAGGATTACGGTGCCGTGTTCATCTAGAAAACTCTCTAGGTCAAGAACAAATTCTCTCAAAAGCTCTACAATCATATTCGAGACAATTATGTCAAAACGCTCTTCGGGTTTTACAGAGGAGAGAAATTCCGATTGTCTTGCATCTATACACACATCATTTATCCTTGCTGTCTCATTGGTCTTCTCTACCGAGTGCTCGTCTATGTCGAGCGCCACGACCTGTGATGCGCCCTTCTTCGCAGCAATTGCCGAGAGGATACCTGTGCCGCAACCCACGTCAAGAACTCTAGAGCCTCTGACAACGGCTTCAACAAGAAGAGAGGCAGCCAGCTTCGTTGACTCATGAAGGCCAGTGCCAAACGCCATTCCCGGTATAATTCCGATCTTATTCGGATCGACCACTCTTTCCTCTTCCTCAAGAGGAAGGACTTCAACGCTTTTGCAGAGCTCGAACGGTACCAGAGTCTCTTTCCATTTCTCGAACCAATCCTTTTGTTCGGTGAACCCTAGATCGGAGAACTCCATCTTACTTAGGAAGTAAGGTAGTTCCTCCCCTTCTTCAAGAAGTACATGCAGAGCAATTCCAGAGTCGACGGTCTTCTCGAAGAAGAGATTAGAGAATCCTTCATTCCAGCTGATTCCCTCAATCAAGTCGCTTTCTTCTTCTGAAACAAAAGAGACTAAATGTCTGTACTTCACTTCTCAGCACCTGCCTTATCGAGCCCTTTACTAAGAGCTTCAAGAGCGTGCTTCGCGGCAAGCTGTTCTGCCGCTTTCTTCGTCCTACCCTCTCCTTCACCGACAATCTTTCCATCCAAGAAAACACCGACTTTGAACCACTTGTCCTGAGGTGGTCCTTCGTCCAGAATCGTTTCATATGATGGTCTAGAACTGAAACGAGCTTGGGTTAACTCCTGAAGTGAGGTCTTGTAATCAAGAATCAACTCGCCGTTGACCGCCTGATCAATATAGTCGCAAAGCTTTGACTGAACAAAACTGACCGAGGCTTCAAATCCACTTGTCAAGAAGACTGCAGCAAGAACTGCCTCAAACGTATCTGCGAGAATAGAATCTCGATCAGACCCACCCATTTGCCTCTCTCCTTTTCCCAGAAAGACGAAGTCTCCTATCCTCATGAATCTTGCGACATCGGAAAGTACTTTTTCGCTTCCAACCATCGCCCTGATTTTCGACATGTCGCCTTCGGACAATGAGTATTCATCAAACAGCGTTTTCGCAAGTGACAGTTCAAGAACCGCATCTCCGAGAAACTCCATCCTTTCGTTTGACTCCAGAATCCTCTCTCCGTTCTGCGCGAGCTCGTTAGTGAACGAGGAATGGCAGAGAGCCCTGAAAGCGAGCTCTCTGTTTGCTTCAATTCCGTTTATTCTGCAAAACTCATTTACTTGCTTTTCTTCCTCGACGCTTAGCATTACCTGGCAATTCTCCTGATCTTCTCAACCATTTTGCCGCTCGAAAGACCGCAGAGATCGAATAGCAGCTCATTATCACCGGAGAACATATATCTCTCTACACCAAGCTTCTCAAATCTCTCAGGCATTATCTTCGAGTCGATCAAATAGTCCGATAGAATCGTGCCTAATCCACTCTCCACATTGTGATCTTCTGCGGTTATAACGACTTTGGACAAGTGTTCTTTGACGCTATCGAAATCCGCTTCTAGAGGGCAGCTGACGTTAAGAACCGTGACTTCTATTCCCTCTGACCTGAGCTTATCTGCAGCCTCAACGGCCTTATGGGTTACCTGACCGGTCGTAACTATGGTTACACCCTTTCCTTTCCTGACAACATCGACCTTGCCATATTCAAACTTGTATCCATCGCCGAAGAAAGCTCTTCCATTCTCATCGGAAATTGGATTCATAGTAGATCTTCCCATTGCGATGACGAAGTTTCCTTCAGTCGCGCTCACATACCTTACAGCTTTGTCCGTCTGATTTGGATCTGCCGGTACGATCAGCTTGAAGCCAAATAGATTCCTCAAGGCCCCAATGTAATCAATACAGTGGTGAGTCTTTCCATCTTCTCCCACGTCTATTCCTACATGGGTCACCCCAACTTTGACGTTTGCTTTGTTTATGTCGTTCAGCCGTTGCTGATTGTAGGTTTCATCGATTCCAAAGACTCCAAAGTCTGCAAAGAAAGTAAGCACACCACATACGGACGCAGCACCGGCAACCGTTGCCGCATTATGTTCCTGAACTCCAATCTGAACGAAGTTCTCCGGCCAGACCTTCTCGAACTCGTTTACCTTCGTTGAGGGTTTCAAATCACAATCAACAACCATCATCGGAACTTTTCCCTTGTTCAGCTTTCCAATATCTGCGAGAGCCCTTCCAAAGGCCGATCTGTTGTCGGTCTTCTTGTCAACAGGATAAACAATCGAATCTCCCGTGACCGGTCTTACCACTTCGTCTATGGGGCGCACATGTTCATGATAAGTGGGAAGCTCCTTCCTCATTTCGACATATCTTTCGATATCACTTTCAAGGCCAAGCTCGGCAAGCGCAGAGGCGGCCTTCTCCATATCCAGAGGTTTGCCGTGATACGAAACATCACCCTCCATGAAGGAAACACCTTTTCCCATAACTGTTCTGCCAATAATGACTGCGGGGATTTTTGAATCGAACGCTTCCACGAGAGCTTCATTGAGCTCGGCATAGTCGTGGCCGTCGACCTCTATAACCTTCCATCCATCAGCGAGATAGTTTGCCTTAATGTCCACGTACATTATGTCGCTCGCTTTTCCGGAGATCTGAGCATCATTGTAGTCGACAACAACAACAAGGTTATTGAGCTCGTATTTCTTGGCCGTTCTTCTTGCCTCCGCCACCTGACCTTTTGCCTGTTCGGCATCACTCATGGCTACTATCACCCTGTTGTTTTTCCCTCTGATTTTCGAAGCAAGGGCCATGCCAACACCTACGGACAACCCCTGCCCAAGATTTCCTGTAGTCCATTCTACGCCAGGAATCCCTCTTGTGATGTGACCCTCGAATATCGATCCGGGATGCCTGAATCCGGCAATTGCCTCGTCAATGTCTATAAAACCCAATCTCCCAAGTGTCGCATATACCCCGGGAGATGTATGACCGTGGCTTACAACAACCCTATCGCGTTCGGGATCGTAGGGGTTCTTCGGATCTTTCTCTGCAAAATCATAAACGGATAGGAATATGTCTATCGATGACATTGAACCGCCCGGATGACCGGAATTCGCAACTGTGGTCATCTTTATGATGTCTCCCCTGCACACTCTTCCAAGGTTTTCTAGTCTCTTAATCTCATCTTTCGTCAGCAAACGCGCCATATCCAACCTCCATTCACACTTCAACCGTCAATCGAAATATCCTCGTCTCTATTCTTTATTAGCTCATCGGGATTTGTGTCCTGAATAATAGATCTCTGGCTCATTCTAAAGTCATCAAACTGAACCTTGAGCATCTGGCCGTCATCTGCAACCAGGGTGATCACTTTCATGAAGATGTTCACCGTCAGAACCTTGCAAGTCTTTCCTTCATAGTCGACAAGAGATCCTTCATCAGGGATATCCAATAACTCATTTTCATAGAGCTCCTGTTCATAGGATAGACAGCAAAGCAGTCTTCCGCACCTACCGGATATCTTTGCAGGGTTTATCAGCAATTGCTGCTTCTTCGCATGCTTGAGCGTTATACTCTCAAACTGTCTCAAGAAGCGGGCGCAGCAAGCTGTCATGCCGCACAACCCG
Organism: Mesotoga sp. UBA5557; assembly: GCF_002425715.1. Lineage (NCBI taxonomy): Bacteria > Thermotogati > Thermotogota > Thermotogae > Kosmotogales > Kosmotogaceae > Mesotoga > Mesotoga sp. UBA5557. The sequence continues at coordinate 23,457 of NZ_DIMV01000013.1, read as the reverse complement.
AGGCTGCCGGTCATTTTAACTTCATCTCTTATTCCAACTTGCCTGAGCTCTATCCTCGTTCTGAATGCCCTGGCAAGATCCTTCACCAACTCTCTGAAATCGACCCTGCTGTCGGCACCAAAATAGAAGACTATTCTTGAGCGATCAAACATATATCTCGCCTCGAGCAATCTCATAGGAAGCGAGTGCTTTTTTATCAGCTCCTGGCAGGTATTCATAGCAGCTTCGGCCTCTTCCTTGTTCTTTGCATGAGTCTCCCAGTCTTCATCAGTCATTACCCTAACGATCGGTTTCAGCTCTTCCTTTGAGTCATCTATACGAATCTCAACTGGTCCATACATGACCTTACCCACATCCAGTCCGAACTCACTCATTGCAAGCACACGATCTCCCTGCTTTAGGAGCTGTTCACTAGATGTGTACTGATAAAGCTTGCCAACAGAATGAAACTCGACTCCATATACAGTTCCATATATTTCAGGCATCTGAATTACCTCCGTTTTCTCTTCTTACGAGGCTCCTCGAAACCGAGTACAGAGCTCTGAATGAAACGAGATTCGAGTTCTGAGATGAAGTCCTCTGTCTAAGGAACCTGTCACACCAAGCAAAATCTGCCAGGATCTCCTTTCCCGGCACGAAACTCACTAGCCATTCTATCAGATCGAGGTTTACAACAGAGTTACTGGAAGTATCTGCCGATAGAATTACTACATCTCTCAGTATGCTTCTGGCTACTTCAACGAGCTCACGCGATCTTTCAAATGAGCCCTGCCCAATGAATAGAGGCGAGATTTCTCTGAAGGTTGTGAAGAATTTGTCAGATTCTACGATGCTTCTGCAAAGAGCAGCAAATGCTCTTCTTCGTCTAACAATATCTATCGGCTCGTTAACTTCACTCTCAGACAGTACAGAAACCAGTCCGTTGAGGTCTGAAGGAACCTCCATCGAACCCCAGTCTATGGACTCGACTTCCTGATCAAGAAAGAACCGAAGAACAGAGAAGTTCTGTCGCGCACATGCGTAGATTCTCGATACGCTATTCCCATACTTATCTCTCAATTTACCTATCAGTTCTTCAGGAACATCAACAACGACAGAGACCGTTCTGCTCCTTACTGTGGGAAGAAGAGACTGCCATGAAGTAGTGGTCATTATCAGCGTTGCAAAACAGGGAGGCTCTTCGAGTATTTTTAGGAAGGCATTTGCACTCTCATCTGTCATCTTTTCACATTGATGGACCAATACATACTTTCTCTTGCCTCCCGAAGGCTTGTGGAGCATCATCTCTTCAATATCCCGCACTCTGTCAATTCCGATGTTCCCTTTCTCAGGCTCTATAAGAAGAAAATCTTCAATATATCTCTTTCTGTTCCATTTTGGATCGGACTCGACCAATGACAAAGCCGAAGTCTTCAAGTATTCGCTGTCTCTGCCTACCAAAGTCACGCTTATTCCCGAATTTCGAGCCAAGAATCGGGCAAGTCTGTCGCTAACTACTCCGTTGAACCACTCCATGTTTTAATTATAGCAATGAATGACGAATTTGATTGGAGGGAAGTATTATGGAGAGAACATTTGCTTATCTGAAGCCAAACGCTATTCAGCGAGGCCTCGTAGGAGAGATAATCAGAAGAATCGAGGAAAAAGGTCTTAAGATATTAGCTCTCAAAATGCTCATGATTTCAGAGTCTAAAGCTAGAGAACTATACAGGGAGCATGCCGGGAAAGACTTCTACGAACCTTTGCTCGGTTTCATACAATCTGGCCCAGTTGTGGCAATAGTTCTTGAAGGTGAGGATGCCGTTCAGAGATTGAGAATCCTCATCGGGAAAACCGATCCGGTCCAGGCAGACCCGGGAAGTATTCGTGGAAGGTTCGGCGTCTCCGTCAGAAAGAACCTCATCCACGCTTCAGACAGTATTGAAAGTGCAATTCGCGAAACGAATATCTTCTTTGACAAAACTGAGATTCTTGACTATTCTCTGTTGATTGAAGGGCAGCTCTGATGCTAATTGCGCAAATAAAAAAAGGAAAGGAAGGAAAGGTGTTGAATTCTTACCCGTGGATCTTCAAAGATGAAATCCTCTCTCTTGAAGGCTCTGCAGATAGAGTAAGCGAAGTCAATGTCTTCTCTTCTACTTACGAGTTCCTGGGGAAAGGCTTCTTCAACCCTGGTTCAACGAGGTCGATAATGGTTCTAACTAATCATGATGAAGAACTGGGAGAGGCTTTCTTCAGAAAGCTTCTGAATAAATCCTTGCAGAAAAGAGACAGGCTTTTCGATACACCTTACTACAGGCTAATCCATGGCGAGGGGGATAGACTTCCTGGACTTGTAGTTGACAGATACGGCGATTTTTTAGCAGTGCAGTTCAGAAATCTGATCATGCAGGAAAGAAAGCAAATGATCGTCACCCTTCTTTCAGATCTTCTGAGCCCGATGGGAATCTACGAACGCAGCGACTTTGAGATGGGGGTGGACGACAGAATTGAGAGAAACACCGGCCTGCTTTGCGGGAAGGTACCGGACTCAATCGAAATTGAGGAAAACGGCCTAAGATTTCTTGTAGATGTCAAGAACAGCCAGAAGACCGGATTCTTCTTTGACCAAAGAGACTCCAGAGCATTCTGCAGAAAGATTACTAAGGAGCTGTCGCTTCAAAAGGGGCTAGATCTCTTCTCTTTTACGGGCGGCTTTGGACTCAACATGGCATTCTCCGGAGCAGAGGCGATTTGTGTTGACAAGTCGGAAGAAGATCTAGAAAGGGCAAGACTGAACTCCGTAGTGAACAAGGTGGATAACCGGCTGCAGTTAGTCCAGAGCGATGTTCTTGCCTTCCTTAATGAATTTGAAAAGAATGACTATTTTGATATAGTAGTATTGGATCCGCCATCCTTTGTTAAGCATAAGAAAGAGCTTCCGCATGGAATTTCACTTTTCAGAAAGCTAGTAGAGAGCACGCTACCGTTAATGAAGGATGGGGGAATCCTCGGCCTCTGCACTTGCGCCTACAATATTGGGATTGAGCATCTAGTAGAGTCTGTAAGAAGATCAACAGAAAGAAGAGGCTTGAGGTTTTCGCATTTGGCGATCACTCTGCAGTCACCTGATCATCCGTGGCTTTTGGAGGTTCCTGAAAGCCTTTATTTGAAGTGTCTGTGGGGCTTCGTAGAGAAGGAGTGAGTTTTTTGCCCGGCTTCTGGACTCATATCATGTATGGAAAAGATGTTCTGGAAGAAATAGGACTCGATCTTGAAGCCGACAAAAGAGAGGAGTTCAATCTTGGGTGCCTCTTTACTGATCCTGGACAGTATTGCTCAAGAGAAGACCCGGAGTTTTCTCTCTGGAGATTTTCTCATACGCTGAGATGTGATGATTTTGCCGAAGAGGTCTGCAGAAGAGCCGAAGAGATCTCTCGCTTCTACTCTCTCGGGGTGATATGCCATTACTTTCTCGATGCAACCGTTAATCATTATATTGTCGCCCGTGCAGGAAATGGATATAAGTATCGGCAGCTTGAGACAATGATAGACAAAGTAATACTGAAGAACAGAGTAGAGGCAGTTATTCTTGACCTTGATCCGACTGCCGAGTTTTCCAAGTCTCTACCTGAAGCTCTAGAAGATCTTTACAGAGCGATTGCTGAGGAGTACTACGGAGTGAAAGGTTGTTCTATCCAAAAGGCAATAAACTCTATGAACGAGTATTTCGCGGGGATATACGGTCGTTCCAGACTGGGCATCATTCTCAAGAGATTCAGCATCAAGGAAGGCTCTCCGGAAGAGGCTTTTTTCAAAGACACTCATACAGATCCGCTGAATCTGGAAATGAAACCTTGGTTTCACAGTATAGCTGGATGGGAGAGTAAAAAGACCTTTGAAGAACTTTACAGCGATGCCTTCGACAAGGCTGTCCATTTTATGCAGAGTTATCTGGACGGCGTAGGCGAGTTGTCTTTACCCGGGGTCTCTCTCATGACCAATTTACCATTAATGGAGTACTGACTAACAAATTCGAGATGAAGGGAGGAAGATCGCATCCAGATCTGGAATGCGGTGATCATATGAAAGTTCTCGGAATAATCCTGGCAGGTGGACGAGGTGAGTACTTGAGTTCCCTTACGCAAGTTCGTACAAGTGCCGCACTACCGGTTTTCGGAAAGTACAGGTCCATCGATTTCACGCTCAGTAATATGATCAATGCCGGGGTATCGAAGGTTGGCATTATTACTCAATACAGCCCTAGAAGCCTAATGGACCACATAGGTTCCGGTAAAGAATGGGATCTTGACAGGAAACAGGGCGGTCTTTTCATTCTGCAGCCTTACTACTCACCGTATAATCCTTCCATGGGATACAAGGGAACTGCAGATGCTCTGTTCCAGAACATAGACATACTTCGGAGAGGGAACGAAGACTCGGTACTGATTGGTTCTGGAGATCATATTTTCAAGACTGACCTTACCAAGATATTCAGGTATCATCTCGATACGGTGGCCGACATAACCGTCCTAACAGGAAACAAGAATGGTGAATGTGGTATGAAAGGTATGGATAGAGTCATATGCAAGAACGGAAGAGTAATAAAGTGGATAGAGAAGGAAAATGCCTCTGAGAACCCTGATGAGGGAGACTGCGTTGCTCTTGGTGTTTACTTCGTAAACAAGTTCCTCTTGCGAGAACTTCTCTACTCAGCGGTTCCCAACGGCTATAACGAGCTTGTTAAGGGTATTATCTCTCCTAATCTCTCTTCGCTAAATGTTAGAGAGTACAGATACAACGGGTATTGGCGGGATATCAAGCAGAGCAAGAAATGCTATTTCAAGACAAATCTCGATATCCTGGATCCTCAGATCAGACGAGAGTTGTTTTACGAGAACGGTAGAGTATTTACGAAACTAAAGGATCTTCCACCTCCGAAGATCACCGGAACGGCATCTATGAACAACTCAGTCATTGCAGATGGATGCGTAATTGGAGGAAGAATCGAAGATTCAGTCTTGTTCAGAGATACTAGAGTTATGGCAGGGGCAACCGTTAAGAACTCAGTTCTCCTTGAGGGCTGCCTCGTCGAAGAAGGCGCTTACATAGAAAACGTAATTATGGACAAGTACTGCACAGTTAGGCTTGGGAGAAGTTTCGTTGGTGAGAGCGAAGAGCCCACAGTGATCGAAAAACACGGCGTAATATAGGGCGGGTGATTGTATGGCCAAAAAAGTAGTAGCATTGATTCTAGCTGGCGGACAGGGTACAAGACTGGGATTACTAACCGATGAGGTTGCAAAACCGGCGGTGCCTTTTGGAGGCAAGTACAGGATAATCGACTTTGCACTTAGTAACTGCGTGAATTCTGGAATCTACGCAGTTGGTGTGCTTACTCAATACAGGCCTCACATTCTCTCCAGGCATATCGGAATAGGTCGTCCCTGGGATCTTGACAGAAAGGATGGGGGGGTAGTCATTCTCCCGCCGTTCATCGCTCAGGGAGATTCAAACTGGTATAAGGGAACGGCAAATGCCGTATTCCAGAATATTGATTTTGTCGATGATTACGACCCAGAAATTGTTGTAGTCCTTTCTGGCGACCACATCTACTCTATGGATTACAACGAAATGATCGATTATCATCTCTCGAAAGGTGCCACGGGAACAGTAGCATGTATGCGTGTTCCGCTGTCTGAAGCTAATAGATTCGGCATGATGATAACGGATTTTGAAAACAAAATAGTCGACTTTCAGGAGAAGCCTGAACAACCGAAGTCGGATCTTGCCTCTCTTGGGATTTACGTCTTTGACTGGAAGTTCCTTAGAGAAAGGTTAATCGAAGATGAAAAGGATCCCGAGAGTGACAATGATTTCGGGAAGAACATCTTGCCGAAGATCGTACATGATAACGCTGGAAGGCTTTTCGCTTTCGTCTTCGAAGGATACTGGAGAGACGTCGGTACGATCGAATCTCTCTGGGAAGCAAACATAGAGCTAACACGGCCTATTCCTCCACTGAACCTCCACGATCCTTCCTGGAGGTTTTACACCCAAACGGAAGAGTATCTCCCTGCTTACGTCGGAACCAGTTCTCATGTCAGAAACTCCCTGATTAACGAAGGGGCAGAGATTTACGGTCGAGTAGAGAATTCAGTTATCTTCCAAGGCGTGCAGATCGGAGAAGGTTCGGTTGTTAAGAATTCTGTGATTATGACAAACTCCAAAATTGGAAGCAATGTGGTCATAGACAAGGGGATAATTGGAGAGAGAACGACAGTTAGAGATGGGGTGGTTGTTGGTTATGGAGACGAAGTGCCACACGAATCTCAACCACACATATATGATTCGGGTATTGTCGTTGTCGGATCGGACGTAATCATTCCCGAGAATCTTAAGATAGGTAGAAACAGCGCAGTTCTCAATCACGTTAAAGAGGAGGACTTCGAGGGAGATGTGGCTGGCGGCAAGACCATCTCGCCCAGAGAATAAAGGCAAAGGAGTAGCTTATTTTTCGTTGTTGATAGCTATACTGATAATCTGTACGACAATTGTTACATCGCTTGTTCCCCTAGAGACAATAATGAATGCGAGGCGCCTTGGTTCTTGGTATTTCAGACTGGCTCTCACTGTGAAATCGTTGTATCTTGCAGAGCCGGCCGAAACGGAACTCAACGGTTTCCTGGTTACAAAAAGCTCAAGAACTGTCTCTTCAAACTGCGCAGAAATAGAAATAATCAATTACCATATAAGTGAAGGAGATAGGCACTTCGATTTCGAGTTAATTGGAGAAATCACCGATATTCTATAAGGAGGTAGAAGTATGAAAAAAGTTCTTTTGATTACCCTACTGTTAGTCATGGCCGTATTTGTCATGGCTCAGAGACTTACGATTGTCCATATCAACGACACTCATGGACACATTTGGCCAGAGGGCGAGTTCGGCGGGCTTGCGGCCGTAGCCACTCTGGTCAACCAGGCTAGAGCGGAGAATCCCAACACTCTTTTCTTGCACGCAGGTGACATGAACACCGGTGTTCCAGAGTCGGACCTGCAGGATGCAGCTCCAGACATAGTTTCACTGAACCTTATGAAACTCGATGCGATGGCTATCGGAAATCACGAATTTGACAACGACGCATCGGTACTTGCTAAGCAGATGGACATTGCTAGCTTCCCGTTCCTCAGCGCCAATATCTACAAGGACGGAGAACCGGCCTTCCAGGAATACATTATCAAGGAAGTTGGCGGAATAAAGGTTGCAATAGTAGGATTCACTGCTCAGGAGACTGAAATCCTTGAATACTTGTACGCCAAGGACTACGAATGGATGGATGTCATAGAAATCGCCAAGGAAATCATACCGTTTCTGGAGGCCCAGGCGGATATAATTATCGCTCTTACACACATGGGAAGCAATCCGGTTCTTGCGGGCCCGAATTCCTGGGAGCTTGCCAAGGCGGTTGACGGAATCGATGTTATTGTTGACGGACACAGCCACACTTTCTATGAAAGACCTGAAATAATCAACGAAACAATTATTGTTTCTGCTGGAGAATGGGCAAAGAATGTGGGCAAGCTCGATCTGGAAATCGTCGACGGAACGGTAATCTTCGTTTCTTTCAGGAATCTTCCTGTCCTGGCAGAAGAGATAAAACCTGACTTCGCAGTGGCAACTGTTCTTGATTACTTCAAGAAGGCCGGAGGAGAAGCTCTTGGCACAGTTGTCGGTGAAACAACGATCAAGCTTGAGGGTGACAGGGGAGTAGTTAGAGCCCAAGACACAAACCTCGGTTACTTGATCTGTGACGCGATGGTGTGGAAGTCCGGAGCGGACCTTGCAATAACCAATTCCGGTGGTATCAGAGCTTCAATTCAGGCTGGTCCGATCACATATCGCGACATTCTTACAGTACTCCCGTTCGGAAATACACTTTACGTTGTTGATGTACCGGGGACAGCCCTCCGAGATCTTCTGGAGTACACGGCAACCAGAGAACCAGGGCAGGGAGCGATGGCTCAGGTAAGCGGAGTAACTTATGTAATAGAGAATGGCGAGGCCAAGGATATTCTTGTGAACGGAGCTCCCATTGATGACAATAAGGTGTACAAAGTTGCTACAAATAACTACCTTGCCTCTGGCGGTGACGGGTATACGGTCCTTGCAGGACTCTCCGGTTACGACACCGGATTCGTGCTGGCAGATGTAGTGGTTGAGTTCGTTGGAGAGATAAGCCCGATAACCGCTTACGCCGATAGCGGAAGGATAACCAGAAAGTAGTTTTAGATTAAGTTAAGACGCAAACATTGTACTATAATAGGAGCGGAGCGATCCGCTCCTTTTGTTTGATAATATCAATCGCTTTTTCCATTTTGAGTCGCAGTCACTTTCATGATATTCGGGATCCCAGAAAGGCAAACATCTATTGATTAAGGTTGAGAGGTGATAACTAAATGAGGTTGCCTACCTTCAGAGGAGGGGTGCACCCGCCAGAGAAAAAAGAACTTTCCCAAGATTCTCAGCTAAGTGTTCTACCGCCTCCTGAAAGGGTTTATGTTTTTCTTGCTAATCACGCCGGAGTCCCAGCAAAGCCTGTTGTAAGTATTGGAGACAGAGTCAGAACCGGCCAGCTAATTGCCGAAGCTGGCGGCTTCATTTCTGCAAATCTCCATTCTCCTCTAACAGGCGAGGTTAAAGAGATTGCCAAGTATTATCATCCCACTCTTGCAAAACCTGACGATGCGATTGTCATAGATAGGACCGGAGAAGATGAGTGGGACCTTCTTCAGCCAGCAAAACCATTCGATCAATTTTTACCCGAAGAGATCGTGCAAAGGGTTAAGTCTGCAGGTATTGTTGGGCTCGGCGGTGCAATGTTTCCGACCAGCGTCAAACTGTCCCCTCCGAAGGATAAGAAAATCGATCTCCTTGTCATAAACGGCGCGGAGTGTGAACCTTACCTTACCATTGATTACAGGTTCATGCTCGAGCGTTCTGAGGGAGTAGTCAGGGGAATTCTCGCTTTGATGCGTGCACTAAACGTTGAAGAAGCTATCGTTGGAATTGAAGACAATAAGCCAAAGGCGATAGAGAAGATGAAAGAGGCGGTCCGGTCGACTTCGATACAGGTGAAGACTCTAAGAACAAAATACCCACAGGGAGCCGAAAAGCAGTTAATATTCGCGCTGACGAAAAGAAAGGTTCCTTCAGGCGGGCTTCCCCTAGATGTAGGGGTTGTAGTCGATAATATTGGAACTGCATTCTCTGTCTATGAGGCAGTCGAACTTGGCCGCCCTCTTGTCGAAAGAGGCGTGACGATTACGGGTGAAGGAATCAAGAAACCCGTAAACGTGGTCTCGAGAATCGGGATAATGGCGGATGAGTTGATCAGATATGCTGGAGGCGTGCAGGAATCAGTGGAAAGAGCCGTCTTCGGTGGTCCTATGATGGGAATGACGGTTCCTAAGACTGATGTACCTACGGTCAAAGGCACTTCCGGGATAACCCTGCTTCTCAGGAGCAAACCAACAGAAGAGTTTCCATGCATAAGATGCGGGAAATGCACTTTTGTTTGTCCAATGAACCTCCAACCCTTTCTCCTCAATCTCTACGGCACAAACAGATTGTACGACATTCAAGTGGAGAACGGCCTGCTAGATTGCATTGAGTGTGGTAGCTGTTCCTACGCCTGTCTTGCAAAGATCGATCTAGTCAAGAACTTCAAACTGCATAAGAAGGTCTACAGAAGTTTGAAGGGAGGTGCGAAGAAGTGAAGCTCTCAATGATGGCAGCACCTCATCTAAGATCAGAAGACAACGTTCGTAAGATAATGCTGGACGTTTTGATAGCGCTTTCTCCGGCTGCAGTTTGGGCAGTCGTTTCGTTCGGATTGAAGGCCCTCGCTCTTATCCTTGTGTGTACGTTAGGCGCAGAGGCTCTTGAATTCATCGTGATGAGATTCGTAAGACAGAAAAAGAGCTTCAGACCCGATCTTAGCGGCTCCGTCACGGGATTGTTGCTTGCACTGAACCTTTCAGTATCTGTCGAGTGGTGGCAGGCACTGATAGGTGTCTTTGTTGCAATAGTAATCGCGAAGGCAGTATTTGGGGGTCTCGGAAAGAACTTCTTCAATCCCGCACTGGTCGGAAGGGTCTTTCTTCTTATCTCGTTCCCCGTTCAGATGACAACATGGTTCAATCCGTTCGATATGCAAACAACTGCAACGCCAATGGCCATATTGAAACAGGGAGCACCAAGAGTCTTCTCTCTGCAAGAGATGTTTCTCGGTACAATCCCCGGCTCGATCGGGGAAGTCAGCGCTTTGCTGCTTCTATTGGGCTTTGGCTGGTTGTTGTTAAGAAAGAGAGTGGCACCGTTTATCCCCATTGCCTACGTCGGAACGGTTGCGATAATGGCCTCGATATTCTATGCGGTGAATCCGGGCTTTGGTTCGCCTCTTTATCACATCTTTGGCGGCGGTCTCATGCTTGGAGCTCTGTTTATGGCAACAGATATGGTGACTAGCCCGATGTCTATCAAAGGGCACATTATCTTCGGAATAGGTTGTGGAGCTGTGACTATGATCATCAGGTTATTCGGAGGTTATCCGGAAGGTGTCTCATTCGCAATTCTGGTGATGAATGCCTTCGTGCCTCTAATAGATATGGGGACCAAGCCCAAGATATTTGGAAAGCCAAAGAAGGTGAAGAGCAATGCGTGAATACTTGAAGACGGGCATTACTCTGATGGTAATTACTATTATTGCCGCACTGGTTCTTTCGGTAGTTTATACTGTCGTTAAGGAGCCCATCGCCAATGCGGAATTAGGCGCAAAACTAAAGGCTATCCGAGAAGTCCTTACAGATGCGGAGACTGGAGAGTTGCTTATAGCAGCAGAAAACATCCCTGAGACTGCCAGCGAACTGGCGGAGTTTGAATGGTTTCCCGCCGGATTCGACTCATCGGAAGGCATAATCTATACGGCAACAAGTTCACAGGGAAAGGTTGAAAGTCCTGCATACAAGTTTGTCAAGGAAGACGGCAGCGAAATATACGTAGCAATAGGAATCGCGGTCGGTTATGGCGGAGATGTTAAGACGATGGCTGCCTTCGTCAGTGGACCAAACGGAGTTAGCCTTAACGCAATAAAAGTTCTCGAGTACTCGCAAGAGACCCCAGGACTTGGAGCCAATATTGCTAACGATGTCGTCCAGCAGAGGTTCTTCCCTATAGCTACTAAGGGCCTTGACAAGGGCGTAAGGGTTGACAAAGACGCAGGAGTGACTCCCTCAGGAGATCAGATAGAGATTAGAAAGCAAGAAGACGGAATAGTCACAGTAAGTGACGTGATGACTGGAGCGACGATAACTCCAAGAGCCGTCGCATTCTCACTAAATGCTATATCCGAGTTCTTGGAAAAGGCAGGTGTTCGATAATGGCTGAATCTAAGTTCAAAGTCCTCACAAACGGAATCTTCAAGCAGAATCCGATTTTCATTCAGGTTCTGGGAATGTGTCCGACTCTAGCCACTACGACTAGCGCTGAGAATGGTCTTGGCATGGGGCTAGCAACGACTGCCGTTCTAGCAATGTCGAACATTACGATCTCTCTCGTAAGGAAGTTCATTCCGGACAAGATCAGAATCCCTTCGTACATTGTGATAATTGCTTCCTTTGTAACTATGATCGATATGCTGATGCATGGTTTCATCTATGATCTCTGGAAGACTCTGGGATTGTTCATCCCTCTGATTGTGGTGAACTGTATCATTCTCGGTAGAGCAGAGGCCTTTGCTTCAAAGAACGGTGTCTTCAGATCCTTCCTGGATGGGCTCGGAATGGGACTTGGTTTTACCGCCTCTCTGGTCTTACTGGGCTCAGTAAGAGAGTTTCTCGGTAATGGCTCAATCTTCAACTACCACCTTTCGGATGTGAAGATGTTTGCCATGATACTCCCTCCAGGTGCATTCATTGCTCTGGGAATGCTTGCCGCATTCTTCAACTACCTTGGAATAAGGCGTAGCAAACCTAAGAAGGCAGCAAAATGAGGAGGGTTGACTGATGGCTACCAGATTGGTTTTCATATTTCTTTCAGCAATTCTAATAAACAACTTCGTTCTATCTAGATTTCTAGGAATATGTCCGTTCCTCGGTGTTTCGAAGAAGACAGATACAGCTGTTGGAATGAGCATAGCCGTTACATTTGTAATGATCATGGCTTCAATAATCACATGGCTCTTGAACATCGCGCTTGACGCGCTCGGTATTCCTTTTCTTAGAACAATAGTGTTCATCCTGATTATTGCAACACTGGTGCAGTTTGTAGAAATCTTCCTGAAGAAGGCCAGTCCGTCACTTTATGATGCGCTGGGGATATTTCTTCCCCTAATAACTACTAATTGCGCAATTCTCGGTCTGGCGCTTCTGAATGTTCAGCAGAACTATACGCTGCTCGAGACAATAGTTAATGCCGCCGGCGCCGGACTTGGTTTCGCCCTCGCGCTAATTCTTTTCTCAACTATAAGAGAGAGAATGGAGCTCTCCGAAATTCCGGAGCCCTTCAAGGGCACTGCCATTGCATTGATCACAGCCGGTTTGCTCTCGATGGCCTTCATGGGTTTCCAGGGCCTCGTGAAACTGTGAGGCGGTGTGTATGACAGTAGTCTATTCAGTTCTGTTTATGGCCATACTTGGCATAGGAGCAGGTGTCTTTCTAGCTTTCGCCTCTGCGAAGTTTGCGGTCAAGAAAGATCCTAGAATCACACTCATCGAAGCCTCTTTGCCAGGCGTCAACTGTGGCGCTTGTGGTTTCCCCGGTTGCTCGGCTTTTGCAAAAGCTATCGCCGAAGGCAAAGCCCCGCTGGATGGATGTATTCCCGGCAAGCGATCCGGCGTACCTGAAAAACTGAAGCTAATCATGGACACGGATGTCGACAAGCTCACTGCTCTCTTTGAAGAGGCAGAGGAAGATGCGGAAAAGACACTGGAAAAACTGATCGCTGTCTCCGGAAAAGAAGTAAAAGCAGCGCCGCCAAAACCAAAAAGACCGACTCAGGAAGAAATCGATAGTTACAAGGGAAAACTGAAAGAGAATTCTAGAGCTGCTGTGGTCTTTGCGATTCTTCCAAACATAAACTGCGGAATCTGTGGATCACCCGGTTGTGCTGCCTTTGCCATAAAGGTCGCGAACAAGGAAGAGAACGCAGACAAATGCGTCCCGGGCAAAAGACAGAACGTGCCCGAAAAAGTCGAGAAGATTATGGCGCTTTCCCAATCAGAGATTCAAAAGATAATTGAAGATACTTCTGGAGAACCGGCCGAGATAAAAAAGAAGTTTGAGTCATGAAAAAAAGGTTGGCTGTTCTTGGTTCTACCGGATCTATAGGTTCACAGACACTCGAAATAGTAGATAAGATTGAAGAAATCGAAATTGTGGCCATTTCCTGTGGCCACAATTTCGTCTCTTTTTCTAAACAGCTTTCAGAATTTCATCCCAAGTTCGCCGCCACTCTTGAAAAAAAAGAGGATCTAGTCGATTCCTTTCCGGAAACAACCTTTTTCCAAGGCGAAGAGGGGATAGAAACGATGCTCGAAAAGTCCCGCCCGGATTATGTGATGCTTGCGGTCAACGGAGCGGCCGGACTGAGATTCAGCCTTAAGGCGGCTGAAGTTTGCAGCAGACTATGTCTTGCGAACAAAGAGTCTATCGTTTGTGGAGGTAATCTTCTTCCGGACAGATGTGCCGACAGAGGGGTAGAGCTTATCCCGGTCGACTCAGAGCACAGCGGCCTCTTTCAGCTTCTTGACGGTACTGTTCGCCCTGAGAGAATCTTGATAACCGCATCTGGCGGCGCCCTGAGGGATTGGCCGAAAGAAAGGATTCACCAAGCAAGCCCTGAAGATGTCATGAAACACCCTGTTTGGTCTATGGGAAACAGGATAACCGTTGATAGCGCTTCAATGGTTAACAAGGGACTCGAAGTAATTGAAGCAAAATATCTCTTTGGATTCGAATCGAGCGAAATTGATACTTATATTTGTAGAAACAGTTTTGTTCATGCCGGTGTTGTGTACAATGATGGCGTTATGAAACTTCATGTGGGGCGCCCGGACATGCGAATTCCGATTGCATATTCTCTGACTTATCCAGCGCACCACCATCTTTTCGGAGAAGAGAGGATAGCCGGCATATCAATTGCCCTGGAAGAACTGCAGCAAGAGAGATTTCCCGCTCTGACACTTGCGAGAGAGATTTGTGGAACTGTCAGCAAGCAAATCGCTTATAATGCTGCAGATGAGATAGCAGTCGATGCTTTTATGAAGGGTAGGATGCCTTTTGGGAGCATTTACAATATAATTGAAAGGACGGTTGCCCGAACAGATGATCTAAATCCGGTCGATTACAGTCAAATTATCGAGATTGACGTTCTGGCAAGAAGATTGGCTCAAGAAGAGGTGAATAGATGTTATTAGCAATAGTGTACTTTCTTCTCATTCTAACGGGGATAGTGGTTGTTCATGAACTCGGTCACTACCTGTTCTCGAGGGTTTTTGGAGTGAGAGTTCTAGAATTCGCCATAGGAATGGGTCCAAAGCTCTGGTCAAAAAAAGGAAAGAAGACTACATTCAGGATAAACGCATTTCCAATTGGCGGTTACGTGAGACCTGCCGGAGAAGACCTAGATGCTATAGACTCCTCCGTTCCGGATAACGAGCAGATACAGAACAAGCCGGCCTGGCAGAGATTCATTATCTATTTCGCCGGTCCGGCCTTTTCTTTGCTTCTGGGTTTTCTCATACTCTCTCTGGTAGCAGTAGTTTGGGGCTTTCAGGAAGTCAAGATCGACAAGGTCGAGCTTGGTTCTCCTGCAGCACTGTCCGGAATGCTTCCCGGAGATAGGATCGCCTCAGTAAATGGTAAGACTCTACTAGACAATACAAGACTTAGCGAAGCCGTTGTGAGGGGCGAGAAAATAGATTTAGTAGTTATTAGGGAAGGCAGAGAAGTCGAAATAACTCTAATCCCAGAAATGCTTCCTCAAGAGGCCTTCATTGTGATCGGTAATACTACGGGTGAACCTGGTGCAGCCCTTTCCACAATCAACGGCGCAGCATTTAACGGCGACTACGTTGGGTACGCCGGTGTGCTTTCGCCCGAAAGCACTGTAAAACTTGGTTTTTCTGATGGAACGACTCTCTCGGGCACGCTTCTGACTTATTCGCCAACAGAGGAACGTTACGCAATGGGGATCTACTATGCAAACTTCAAACCGATAGTTGCAACTGATTTCGGCCAGTTCAGGAAGGGAGATGTTCTTGTCTCGGTAAACGGGATGACGACCGAGACAAGTTATGATCTTACAACCATGAGTCAGCTCCTCTCCTTGAAACCAAACGAACTTCTAATTCAGTTCACAGGAAGAGAGACTACCTTCGCTAGATACGGCTTCCCTGAAGAATTTGTCGTTACCCTGGAACGGGATGGACAGGTAGTTGACTTAACGATGACCAAGAACGAAATGATTGCTCTCGTGAGTGAGGTCGGTGCCTTTTCTCAGGGAAGCGATTACTGGTATCCAGATAGCCCGGTTGAGGCCGCAGTTCTCGGGGTTCAGTGGGCAAACGATCTCCTAATAACCATGGTGAAGGTTGTTGGCAGCCTCTTCACTGGAGGAGCGAACATCAACGAATTCACCGGTCCTATTGGACTGGTAACAATAGTTGACCAGGCAGTGAGCCTTGGGACGAGGATAGTTCTTTTCCTCGCGGGCTTCATCTCGCTCAACCTCGGAGTGATAAACATGATTCCCTTCCCCGCGCTGGATGGTGGGAGGATGTTGCTTGCCTTGCTTGAGATAATTACCAGAAAGAGACTGGATCCGAAGATTGAGGGGTTAATCAATGTGATTGGCTTCATGATACTCATGGGGTTCATGATCTATATTACGTTCATCGATATCGGCAGATGGTTATGAGTAGAACCGTAAGAGTTGGGAATGTCTTGGTCGGTGGCGGAAATCCGGTTTCGGTTCAGTCAATGACAAATACCAAGACAATCGACATTCCTGCAACTCTCGAGCAGATCGATAGGCTTACAGATGCCGGGTGTGATCTTGTAAGAGTCTCCGTTCCGGATTTTGAGTCAGCACAGGCCATCAAAGAGATTTGCTCATCAAGCAAAATCCCTGTAATTGCAGATATTCATTTTGATTACAGACTCGCAGTTGAGTCCGTAAAGAACGGTGCAGCAAAGGTAAGGATAAATCCGGGAAATATCGGTCAGGAATGGAAGGTCCGGGAGACAGTGAAGGTTGCTAAAGAATTCGGTGTTCCAATAAGAGTTGGCGCAAACTCTGGCTCTCTCGACCGAAGTTTTGGTTCGTACGACAAACCCACCGCTCTTGCAGAGAGCGCTCTTGCGCAAGTAAGAATACTTGAGAGTGCAGGGTTCGAGGACATTGTGATTTCTCTTAAGTCTTCATCGGTATCAGAGACTGTGAGTGCAAATGAATACCTGTTCGAGAAGACCGATTATCCGCTTCACCTTGGAGTTACAGAGGCAGGTTTCGGGCTTGATTCAACCGTAAAGTCTTCTATTGGTATTGGCACACTCTTGCTGAAAGGCATTGGAGACACCATAAGAGTATCGATGTCGGGAGACCCCGTTCAGGAGATCGAAGTAGGCTTGAGCATTCTTCGTTCACTTGGGCTAAGAAAGGGAGTTGACGTGATTTCCTGTCCGACGTGCGCAAGAGCCGAAATAGATGTTGAGTCTCTTGCAAGGAAAGTGAAGAGTTGGGTAGGGAATATCGAGGATGACATTTCTGTAGCCGTTATGGGATGCGTTGTAAACGGAATTGGGGAAGGAAAAGATGCGGACATTGGGATCGCCGGCACTGCATCCGGCGGAGTCATTTTTCTCAAGGGAGAGATAGTCGAGAAGGTGGAGAAGCGGAACCTTGAATCACGATTCCGACATTGGTTTGATGAACTGCTGTCGGGAGGCGATAGATAAAAGTCTCGATAATCGGAGCCGGAATGGTAGGTTCGTTAATTGCGTATGCAACAATGATAAAGGGAATTGCAAGAGAGATAGCGCTTGTTGATGTAAATACAGAACTTGCAGTGGGTCAGGCTATGGACCTGAGTCATGGAAATGCGTATGTGAGACCGGTGAAGATATCCGGTGGAAGTTACGATGTGTCGGCAGATTCCGATGTTGTTGTTATTACCGCCGGAAGGCCACAGAAAGAAGGGGAGAGTCGTCTCCAGCTTTTAAAGAACAACGCAAAAATGGTTGAGAGAGCAGTCGATGAGTACTTTCATTCAGCAAAGAGCCGATTATTTTGGTCGTCTCGGATCCGGTAGACATACTCGCATGAGTTGCCTGGAATACATCTGGCTTTCACAGGAGCAAAGTCATCGGTTCCGGTACTACCTTGGACACGGCAAGACTAAGACAGAGCATAGCCGACCACTGTGGACTTGACCCGAGAAACGTTCACGCATATGTTATTGGTGAACACGGTGATAGTGAGATCGTTAACTGGACGAATGTCGACATCGCAGGTATTCCGATAAAGGAGTTCTGCGGGAACTGCGAAGACGTTTTGTTTGAAAAACTGTTTGAAGAGACACGAAGCGCTGCTTATCGTGTTATTGAAAAGGAGGGTTCAACATACTACGGAATAGGGCTTGCTGTATCAAAGGTGCTTTCCACTATTCCGAACGATCAACACTCAGTCCTTACAGTCTCATCTGTACACAGGGAATTTGAAGGTATGCAGGATGTGCCTTTCAGCGTTCCCAGTATTCTAGGGAGAAGTGGAGTAGAAAGAATACTGCATGTTGGACTTTCAGAAGAGGAAATTCGGGAACTTTCGAAATCAACAGGCGTTATCACCGATGCAATAGAAAGCCTAAAGGGATAAGGAGGGATTAGCGTGAAGAAAGTACTGCTTATTGCGATTATTGCTCTCAGTGTTTCTCTTATTGCCACGTCAGTCGCTTATGACCCTCAGGGACTTATGTTCCTGAACAGGTCAGGAGCTAGCATCAATGTAAACGTAAGCTTGAACAAGGGTACCGGATCAACTTACTACGGTGGCGAGTCGCTCGGATTGTCTTTCTCCGTTGACAGAAGCGCCTATGTGGCTGTTCTGGATATCGATCAGTCGGGGCAGGTCCAGGTTCTCTTTCCAAATGTCTATGATCAGGACAACTACGTCCAGGGTGGAAGGACCTACACTCTACCGACGGATAAGGCGACCACAAAATACAATCTGCAGGTCGAATCAAACAGAGGAAGAGAGACGATAGTAGTCGTTGCATCGACTTCTCCCCTGAATTTCTTAGGGAATGTGTTTTCTCTGTTCGATAGATATCCATTCCCATATTTGGGTCAGAACGTGAACAATTTGTCGATTGCGATTGACCCTGTCTTCAACACAAGCTGGGGGATAGGTTATACTTACTTCTATAACAGCTATGTGCCTTTCACGGTTAGGACTACAATCAGTGCAGACAGAAAGGATGCAAATGTCTATGTCGATGGAATATTCATGGGAAAATCACCGGTCACGACAACTTTGGAGGCCGGTATGCACTCGGTATACATCTACACAGACAGGAACCTCGTATACGGACCGGCAACAATAAACGTGCAACCTGGTTCAAGCAACTTTCAGTTCTCGCTCTTGCCAAATTACATTTACGGTTATCTGGAAGTTACATCGATCCCCGATGGTCAGGTTTATGTGGATGGACAGTATGCCGGTGACACACCTTACAGAGATTTTGAGAAGGTTGGAAGCCATACGGTAACAGTCTCCAAGTGGGGTTACCACGATTCCAAACAGAATGTCTACATCAACAGAGACATGACGACTTCGGTCGATTTCAGATTAACTGAGAAGACAGAGCAAGAGAAGAAAACGGACAACATCATACTCTTCTCGATAATCGGAGTGCTGATCGCGGGAATTGTAATCGCAATAGTACTTAGCGCAGGCGACTAAGAGTGTCCCGAAAGGGATAATTCTTTCTTTGATGAAGCAGAAGTCAAAGGCATACGTCAACTTACTACTCGTTGTTGCATTCTGGGGACTGACCTTTCCAGTTCAGAAGAACATACTGGAAGGGCTTTCCCCTGTTTTCTATAATGCTCTTCGCTTTTCATTTGCTCTCTTGCTACTCATCCCCATAAGGAAGAAGCTGGGAATAAGGCTTTCGAGAAGAAGCTTCACTCAGGGACTGATTCTCGGGCTCTTTCTTTCGGGCGGTTATGTGTTTCAAACCTGGGGACTTGTTCACACCACAGCATCGAAAAGCGCCTTTATTACCGCTCTCTACGTCGGGCTTGTAGCGATAATCGGCCCGGTTGTGGAAAAGCGTATTCCCAACAGGTATCAGATTCTTGCGCTCGCTGTGTCTCTCGTTGGACTCTACTTTTTGACGACGCCGGAAGCCGGTTTCAACTTTGGCGACTTGCTCACAACCCTTTGTGCAATCTCCTTTGCTCTGCATGTAGTATTCATCTCGTATTTCACAGAAAGAGAAGACTCAGGAGAGATGGAGCTGCTGGTCCCTCAGTTTGTGGTAGTCATTATCGTTAATCTGATCCTCATTCCTTTTGTCGATGGCGGGGTACGGGTAAGCGGATCGATAGTCACTGTCGCTCTCTTCTCGGCGGTATTCGCTACTATCTTCGCCGTGGCAGTACAGCTGAGATTCCAGAGATTTCTCGGATCAGTCGGCGCATCACTTATCTATGTTGGCGAACCGGCATTTGCTTTGTTCTTCGCGATGATAATACTGAGAGAGATTCCGGGTAAAATGGAGGTAATAGGGTTGCTGCTTATGACGGCAGGTATGATATTCGGTGGGACTTCGTTGTACATGTTGAGAGATAGAGGAGTGAAGAAGTGAAGGGAAGGATTTTAGCTGTAGAAGACGATGTACATATTGCGAAACTGCTCCGCATGGAGTTAAGCCACGAGGGGTATGAAATAGAAGTCTTGGGTGATGGGAAGGAAGCACTGAAGTATCTTGAGAAGGAACTTCCTGATCTTCTGATTCTCGACGTCATGCTTCCGGGAATCGACGGCTTCTCGGTACTCGAAGAGATCAGGGAGTATGTTTCGACCGATCTACCCGTAATAATGCTTACTGCAAGAGGCGAAGTGAAGGACCGTGTACGCGGCCTGAAGAGCGGCGCAGACGACTACTTGCCTAAACCGTTTGCTATTGAGGAGCTTCTAGCTAGAATCGAAGCTATTCTCCGGAGAAAGGGAAAAGGGGAAAGAATAAGCTACCATGAGATAACCCTTGACCTTCAGTCGCGAGAAGCCACCCTAGGAGGGGAAGAACTTCAGTTGAGCAAAACTGAGTTCGATCTTCTGGCTGTCTTGCTGTCAAATGCCGGAATTGTCATGTCGAAAGATAGATTGCTTGAAAAGGTCTGGGGAAGCGAGGACTGGGGTAATCCAAACGTTGTTGAAGTTTATATCAATTACCTTCGCAAGAAATTGGGAAAGAGCGGCGAAATAATCAAGACGGTAAGGGGATCTGGCTACGTTGTCAGATAAGCAGAAGCTTTCGACTGCGACGCAGGTAGCCATCTACTCGGTAGTACTTGTTGTCTTCATACTATGTGTCTCCGCCCTGTTCGTGTACGGAGTTTCGGAAAATGTTTTCATACGCAATTACTCTGCAGAGATGCGGAGGATCTTCATGGATTCTCCTATGGGTAAGGGTTACAGATTTGGGATGGGCAGAATGTCAATCGGCAGAGGAACTACTGAATTCTATGTAAGAGTCGACAACACTGTGGTCCAGAATCCTACAGAGCTAGCTTCTGTGCCGGATGTAGATGGATACGTCCGTACAAGATTGGAGGGAAGCTCTTATCTTCTTTACGGTTTTTGGAACGGCGATGAGAAGGTTATCCTGGGCGCGAGAATGGATGACCTGGATTTCTTCCTCGAGAGTCTGTCGACTACTCTTCTTCTATCGCTGTTCGTTGGAATAGTACTTTCGGTAATTGGCGGATTCCTTCTTGGAAGTAGAGTTTCCAAACCGCTTAAGGAAACCTCGCGCCTGCTGAAAGAGATAACTCTGGACGACCTTTCACGGAGGCTCGAGAGTGATCCAAAAACCTCCGAACTCGCCGAAATGAAAGGGGATCTCAACAGAGCCTTAGACAGAATTCAGGACGGATACAGCAGGCAGGAACAGTTTTCCTCAGACATAGCACATGAAATTCGTTCTCCTCTCACCGCTATCCTCGGCTTCTCGAGACTGATTCAGCGCTGGGGATCTCAAGATCCCGAAGTTGTAAAAGAAGCTGCTGACAGTATTTACGATACTGCCGCCAAAATGATGACTATCACCGAGTCCTTGCTATTCCTCTCGCGACCCAGCATGGAAATCCAGGTAACTAGTTTCAATCTACGGGAGCTTATACATGAACTCATACTGGGAACTCCTTCATTCCAATCGGTCGAATTCAAGGTTGATGTTCCGAACATTGAAGTCGAAACGGACAAAGTCCTCCTTAAGATTGTTCTTAAAGTGCTCGTGGAGAATGCAGTGAAGTTCGGCGGCGATCACCCAATAGAGATCACATTCTCAGATGGTGCACTTAATGTTAGAGACTATGGAAAAGGGATAAATGAAGACGAATTAGACAAGGTGTTTGACAGGTTCTACAGAAGCGACACTTCAAGAGGTGGGGAAGGTCACGGGCTAGGTCTTTCGATTGCCGGCAAGATATGCAAAGTTCTAAGGCTCTCAATCAATGCAGAGAACTGTAAAGATGGAGGGGCAGTGTTCAGAGTGGAGGGGTTGAGATGAAGCTCATTATGTCAGCTATAGAACTCGCGATAATGTGGATCGTAATCCCCATTCTTCTTTTCGGCGGAGCGCCTTTTTCTTCACCAGTAGCGATTACCGTTATCGCATCAGTAATTATCGCAGGATCACTTCTTTTGTCCGTGTACTCTGCGCTGGTCGTCTTTTACTGGTCTGGAAGACTTCCAACCACTTCTTTTGGACCGGAAACTACAGTTCAGAGTGGTCCTTATAGATTTGTTCGCCATCCGTTTAACGCAGGTTTCATTCTCTTCCTTTTCGGCATGGGATTCCTCTGTGGCGATTACTGGAGAGTGCTATATGTCTCCGTAATCGGTGCATTGGCCGTTATTTACTCGTTGCTTCAAGAATACCTTACATCTAAGAGAGTAACTGGCTACAGTGAGTACAAAGAAAAACTTCCATTCATGATTCCCAAAGCTGGAAAGCAAATTCCCTTTGACAAATCAACATCTATCCCCTGGCAGTTCATTGTGGCTTCCTTCGTTGTGAAGCTGGTAATTCTTTTCATCTTGCCTTCTAAAGTGAAGAACACAAAAGTCTTGCGAGATAGAAGGCCATTTGTAATCGCATTGGCGCACCAAACGCATTTTGACGGCCCATTGATTTTCTACTCCACGTGGCGTTACATTAGATTCGTCGCCACTGCAATCTATGTCGACAGATTGGGCTTGCTGGGTTGGCTGGCAGTAATTCCGGTAAGGCGATACGCCGTCGATACGTCTGCAATTCGACAGATGCTTTCCACCATAAGACAGGGAGTCCCTCTCGGAATTGCACCGGAGGCGGCAAGATCGTGGGATGGGAGGCCTCTTCATACAAAAAAGGAGATATGGAAACTCTTCAGGATGTTGAAAATACCCATAATCCCTGTGAAGTTCTTCGGAGTTCAGCGGCTTTGGCCAAGATGGTCGAAAACATTCTCTATTGGTACTTCGACTGTTGAATTTGGAAACCCCATTGAAGCAGATGATCCTCAACTTGAAGAGAAGGTCATGAACTTCTTGGGCAAAGAAGATCCCACCTTCAAACTGCCATACAGAAACTACAAGCACATAGAGAAGTTAATCTGGCGCTGCCCTAGTTGTGGAGCAATCGCATCAATTAAGAGCTTCAGATCGGGGTTCTCCTGTTCCTCTTGTGGAAAGAGCTGGACGAAACCAACTGTGAATGAAGTCATTCAGCTGCACGACAAGATAATGCCGGGAAACATGGGTCTTTCCTTCCCGATTGAAGATGAAGTAGTCTTTAACGGAAAGAGTGTGAAGGCAAAGATGTACGAAGACCATGCCATAATTGGCGACTACAGGCTTGACTACAACGTGATAAAAAACTCCAGTATAGAAAAAAGCATAGAGCCCGTCTTCGGAATCGGAAGCGAAATGGTAAGCTTCGTTTCAACAACCAGTGCTCTCAAGTGGCAAGAAATCGTTGACTTCCAGATTAAATTCAGGCTCAAGACGGAGAACTACCACACCGATCTTTGGGGATAGCTCCCACGCGGCGTAGTGCTGCTTGAACGTGGCAGCAGGCAGGGGGTTGGAAAGAACAAAGAATCAGTTCCGAGTTCCAAGTTGTGAGTTGTAGTGTGCCAAGAAGGCGAAG
>NZ_DIMV01000076.1:26875-30586 GCF_002425715.1 Mesotoga sp. UBA5557 | reverse complement strand
CCATTTTCTTATTCAACTTGCATCTTGGAACTTGGAGCTGATGATCAAGAACCCGGACACGGAGTGTCAACGATGAACCGCTCTTCTGCTCTTGATATTAAATCCCCGCTTGAGCGGGGGGGGGACCGCTTGCGGTGGGGAGTGTGCTCTTTGAAGCGCGTTTCAAATTGTACTCCTTTTGGATTATTCGTATCACATAGGGGTATCTGTATCTATATAAAAGAATACGATTACCCAGTCTTCACTTCATTTATCGAAGCGAAGATCTCGTCGAGACTTTTTCTCGGTTTCTCTCTTATCGAAATGATCTAGGAAATTAAGTGTGGGAGATGTTCATTTGATGCTTACATTGAAGGCATTCAAACTCTTACTCAATAATGTGTGGAAAAAGCCCGTCCTTTCGTCACTAAAAGTCACACCTATCTAAGGAAACAAGTTTATAATAGATATGTAACTATATTTTGAGTGCGATTATTATTAAATTAACTTAGATAACATTTATGTAAAGCACACTTCTTTTCAGAAATCGTTTGATAACAGTGTATGCGAAGCTCAATGACTGCAGTTAGGATTTTTGGAATTATGGTAATCGTGGCGGCGCGCTTGGCAGTGATTCATTCCTTTGCTTTCAGCTTTGTTTTCTCGAGGATGAATCCGTTAACGGCTTGCCATTCTGTACACACCGGGGAGCGACAGGTGTCGCCGGAGGTTCTATGAGGCAATTTCCCGATCTTGTTAATTATATAGTGGACATGGTATTCGTTTCCGACATGGAAGCCAGTATAGTCTATGTAAACGATGCCGTTACAAACAATAACGGTTTCTCGAGAGAGGAGCTGCTCGGTAAGTCCTTGTCGACCATTGAAACAAAGATTACAGAAGCATCGTTCAGAGAATTCTGGTCGAAAGCCGCCGTCGGTACTTCTAGAACGATCAACGACCAGCACTACTACAGAGACTGTGGTTCTGTTCCAGTCGAGATACATTCTGTCTTGATTGAAGACGGTAGGGAGAGACTGGTCGTAAGCACTGTGAGAGATATAACACAGCGGAAGCGAGATGAAAAGCTTCTTGAAGAGAAGAATCTTCTGCTTCAGGCACTCGTAAATGCTCCAACCGAATCGCTGTTTCAGATAGATCCTTCAGGAAAGGTTATAACTGCCAATCAGACCCTCTCCAAGAGGCTTGGTACTGATCTGGAGACGCTGATCGGCAAGAATCTGTATGATTTCATCCCGCAAGAACTCGCCGAAGTAAGAAAGATCCATATCGAAGAGGTTCTGAAAACAGGAAACCAGAAGACAATGGAAGACCGTCGAGATGGAATTGTACTTAAAACAACCATATACCCGGTATTCGTAAGGAACGGGCAGGTCGAAAGTCTTGTTCTCTTTTCAGAAGATATAACTGCAAGAAAGAATGCTGAAGATAGATTGAAGGATAGCGAGAGAAGAGCAAGTAAAAAACTCGAGGTGATTCTCGATCCCGAAGGCGAAATTGAGAATATGGAACTTGAGTATCTACTGGATGTCGAGACTATCCAGTCTATCATGAACGACTTCTACAAACTGACCAATATTGGAGTAGCGATCGTCGATACTCTCGGAAATGTCCTCGTCGAGACCGGTTGGCAGGAAATATGCACAAAGTATCACCGTGTGAATCCTGGGACTCTCAAGAACTGTCTTTACAGTGATATAGAGCTTTCGAAGGGCATAGAGCCGGGAGCGTTTAAGCTCTACAAATGTGCCAACAATATGTGGGATATGAGTACCCCAATAATCGTGGGCAATACCCATATGGGGAATCTATTTTTGGGACAGTTCTTCATGGAAGATGAGAGCGTGGATTACGATGTCTTCAGGAAACAGGCGAGAAGATACGGTTTTAACGAAAAAGAGTATATTGAGGCTCTGGACAAAGTGCCCAGGTGGAATCGCGATACCGTCATGACCGCAATGACCTTCTACTCAAAGTTTGCACAAAGGCTCTCGAGACTGAGTTTTTCGAATATGAAGCTAGCCAAGGCTCTCTCCGAAAGAGACGGATTTCTTCAAATGATTGAAGAAAAGGAGAGCAGGTTCAGAAGATATGTTGAGAATGCCCCGGACGGAATATTCGTCGCAGATGGAAGAGGCAATTATACAGATGTTAACGAAGCGTCCTGTCTAATCACCGGCTATTCAAGAGAAGAGCTGCTGAAAATGAACTTCAAACAGTTGGCGGCTCCCGAGAGTCTTCTGGAGGCCGAAAACCATTTCAGGAGGACTGTCGAAGCCGGCGTGGCAGAAGGCATTACTGCCTTCGTTAAGAAGACAGGCGAGAAGAGATACTGGAATGTCAGAGCCGTAAGGCTCGACGATTCGAGCATCATCGGGTTCACCAGAGACGTAACCGATCTCGTCATAAGCCAGGAGGCCCTGAAGAAATCCGAAGAAGAGAAATCACTCATACTTAACACAACCAAGGAAATAATAGTCTATTACGACACCGATCTTAACATAATCTGGGCGAACAGAGCTATGGCAGAGCTTTTTGGAACAAGCATAGAAAAGCTTGTCGGCATGAGCTGTGTCGATGTTTGGCAGCGTGGCAAGAAGTCCGATAACTGCATCCTGAAAAAGGTTCTTGACACGGGCTCTCAGGAAGTTGGAGAAATAATTACCAAGTTTGCCACAGCATTGTACATAAGGGCTTATCCGGTTAGGGATGCAGACGGGAAGATTACCGGCGTTGTTGAAATCTGCGAAGACATAACAGAAAGAAATCGACTATCTAGCAGCCTAGAATCAGCTTTCGAAGCACTTGTTCGTGCCGCTTCGGACATTGTTAGCGCCAAGGATCCTTACACGGCCGGCCATCAGAAAAATGTGAGCGATCTGGCCGTGGCGATAGGAAAGAAAATGGGTCTAGATCATGAGACTTGCAACTGTCTTAAGGTTGCCGGTCTACTTCACGATATAGGGAAGATCTCAGTTCCTACGGAAATTCTGTCCAAACCAGGAAAGCTGAGCGATATTGAGTTCAGACTAGTAAGGGAACATTCGAAGAATGGCTATAATATACTCAAGGATATAGATCTTCCCTGGCCCATTGCCGATATAGTGTTACAGCATCACGAAAGACTCGATGGATCTGGTTATCCAGGAAGTTTGAAAGACGATCAAATAAGGCTCGAATCAAAAATAATAGCCGTTGCCGATGTCGTTGAGGCTATAACCTCCCACAGACCCTACAGGGCGGCCCTGGGAATTGAATTCGCCCTTAATGAGATAAAGGAAAATTCAGGCAGACTGTACGATCCGTTAGTGGTAAAAGTCTGTGTGGATCTGATCGAAGAAGGCTATACTTTCGAAAATTCCTAGGAAGTCTTTTTCTGCGCCATTTGGGTTTTGCTTATGCTTCCAGCCTGCTTCTATACTATCTGCTCTTCTATTCTAGAAGTGAAAGAACAGCAAGAACAGCACTTCCACCCTATCTGTTCTATTTATCTCCAATATCCTTGCTGGGTAAATGTGTTGTTTGGGACTCCTGTTCAGAGTCATTTCGGACCTGATCCTGGATCCAGGGGTCTTGAGCCTCCCGCTGAAAGCGTCATCATTTCCTGCTGCTCTTATTCTCTCTTAACAGCGTACAGCGTTTTCTGCCCAAGCGGATTCTTTGCCCGCGAAGCAGAACTTGCCTTTGCGAAGCAAAGACTGGCTTCTGAAT
>NZ_DIMV01000076.1:0-26841 GCF_002425715.1 Mesotoga sp. UBA5557 | reverse complement strand
TCCTGCCGAAGGCAGCCTTGCGTCCACTGATGCTCCTCAGTGCATTGCGTCGGCCGATGTTCTTCGACGCCTTGCTTACCAGAGCTTCTCCGGGCAGTGGCTCTTCCCAGCGTTCGGCTGATCCCTGCCACTCTTCACGAAATTGGTCTGACCATACTCCACGATCTGAGTTCGGGCGAGATTTCGATTTCCTTCGCAACGTAGAACCCAAAGGATTCATAGAAACCTAAGTTTGAAGGATTCTGCGTTTCAAGATAACAGGGAAGACCTTTTGAGTCTGCTTCATGCGCAAGAAGGCTAAGAAGTTGTTTGCCGATACCCCTCCCCTGAGAAGCTGGCGAAACAGCAATGAAAATCAGGTGAAGGTGATGTTCCTTTATGCATTCCTTGTGAACCCTCGAAATCGCCCTACCGACCTTCATAAGGCGATTTAGTGATCTTCCAGGAAATGTCAGCATCTTCAAGGCTCCGCTCCTTATCCAGACGCCAAGGCCCGGATCTTCTTTAGAGTCAATCCAGAGAATTATTCCGTTCATCTCGGATGAATCAAAGTACGCGGATCCTTTCTCCAGATAAGTCTTGAACATTACTCCATAGATCCTATTTACGTACTTTCTTACTTTCTCACTTAATACGTATTTGATCATCGGGTCATTAGCAAATGCTTCGGCAAGTAGTTCTATTGCCCTTCCGTGTTTTTTCGAGGAAACCTTAATCGGTTCGACCATACCATCACCCACTCTCAACATTCCACTCTGTGAAGCGAAGGAATATACTACCGACGGAGTTATAATCTCAGGCAACACTCGAGAGCTGCCCAGAATACACGCTCTTTGTGATTCGAAGCCTCGGGATGAAATCGTCTGTCCCACTCTTCTCCGCTCACATCGTCTCCGGACGAAAGGAGCTGGCCAAAGGCCACATTTCTGAACTTAGAGACGGCCATGAGGGCCGAAGCCTCCATCTCGACTGTTATGCACCCTTCGTCAATTCTTCTGCTGACTATCTGCTTAGTCTCCCTGTAGAAGGCATCGGTTGTCCAGGTCTTTCCCTTTACATAAGGTATAGACAGCCTTCTCAATGTAGATTCGATCATCTCGATCACACTCTTATCGACTGAAATCTCTCTTGAGGGCTCCACGTAATGGAATGAGGTCCCCTCATCCCTGACTGCCGATTCCACTACGATGATCTCTCCTCTCGGAATTTCTCTCTTCAACACTCCGCAGGAACCGCAGGCTACTGTCTTTCTTACTCCCAGGGCGATCAGCTCTTCATAGAAGCCCGCAGCGGATGGCGCTCCAAGTCCTGGATTCAACAGGGCTAACCTTTCTCCTTTGTGTTCGATCTCGTAGACGGGGAACAATCCTACCTCACTTCTCCTGTCAACGATCTTCTTCAGAAGACCCTTCTTCAAGAGACTCTCTATCACGCCTTGATAGAAGAGAATCACAGCTCTTTCGGGCATCTCAGGTATCGAGGAGATGACCTTCGTCGGTTCTATGACGGCCGGTCTTTCATAATCATGTTCCAGAATAGGTAAACGCTTCTCCATATACGCCCCCCTCTGCGACTATTCTAGCAGCGAAGAAGAGATCGACAGTCGCCGAATGACCTGACACTTTTGTAACCGGAAGCTTTATAATTGTAATCAGTATAAACGAGGTGAAATCGTGAAGACTAGGTTCGCACTGATAGTGGTTCTTCTTATCGCAGTTATTTATCGGCAGGATTACTGAACAACCCCGAGAACAGGTTCAAACTCGAGCTTGATTACGAGATCGGCTTCACGGGAGTGATCTTCCACACCATTCAGTTCGGTCAGACTGGAACAGTTCTGAACTATGTGAAGGACTGCGGGCAGGACGTTCTATTTCCGTATCAAAGGTACACCGCCGGACTGAGTATCGGCAAACACACGGTTCACTTTCTGTACCAGCCGCTCACCGTTCAGTCCAAGGTTCAGCTTAAGAACAACTAGATAGTCGATGGAGTCACCTTCCCCGCCGGAAGCGGAATCCTCTTGAACTACGGCTTCCCGTTCTACAGGGTAAGCTACACCTACGATGTCTTGAGAAAGGGCAACAGCTATCTTGGCCTCGGTCTCTCACTTCAGTTGAGAAATGCCGATATCTACTTCGAGTCTCTCGACGGGACTAAGTTCGTTGACAACAAGAATTTCGGCCCCGTTCCGATTATCAAATTGAAGGGAGCCTACTGGCTGAACGAAAAAACTTACCTCGCTACCGATATCGACGGTTTCTATGCCTCAAGCAAGTTCTTTAACGGAGCGGATTTCGACTTCGAGGGATCGGTTCTGGGCGCTTCTCTGAAAGCCGGCCTAAAGGGCCGGCCTTTTTTTTATGTGGTACTCGATCTTAAGTTAAATTGTGGCTTCAGAAAAGACTCAATCTCGATCTGTATCCGTTCAGTAGTTCAGTCTTAATTGATGGTTGCCTCATCATACTAGCTCACCCGTATTCGAAATGTAATTTAACAAGAGATTTGCTATTGAAAGCATTTTCTGATATTCTATTATCAACATCATTGATCGGAGTCAACACTATGGAACACTTCAAAGCATTCAGAAAAGTGGACGAGATTTTCGAGCTGTTCTTTGAGCAAAGCAAATGGAGGCTTACCGACATAGTGGCCAAGCTAGGTTATCCCAAAGCAACTGTGCATCATATTTTGTCTGCAATGACTGAACTTGACTACCTTACAAAAGACAAGAGCTTCTACATGCTCGGAAACAGGATCCTTCAACTGAGTGGTCTCATGCGGAGGAATCTCGAATTCAGAGAAGTGGCTTTGCCGTACCTTGAGGAACTAAGGAACGAAATAAATGAGACGATTCATCTCACATCTCTGTTCAGAGATCAAGTAATTTATCTCGAATGTCTGCACCCAACGCATGCTCTGCGCCCCCATTCGACCGTAGGAGTTACTGCATCTATGTATTGTACAGGCGTGGGGAAGGCCCTGCTCGCATTTCAGCCGGATTCTTACATAGACGGATATCTCGAGAGAGTGACTCTTGCGAGAAGAACGAAGAACACCATAACAGATAAGGAACAGCTCAGAAAGGAAATACAATGGATAAGAGAGCACGGATATGCGTACGACAGAATAGAACAGGAAGAAAGCATAAAGTGCATTGCCGCACCCATACTGGACAATCACGGAGTCGCGAAGTATGCCGTCAGTATTGCCGGGCCTTCTAATAGAATGACCGACGAAGCAATTGAAAGATATAAGGAACCCTTTTTGAAGACAATAGAAAAGCTGAACAAGCTGTTTATCGATTTCGAGACGTGAAGACTCGAAGAAGTTTGATTCTGCATTACTTCTAGGAATAACTCCCTTCTTTCAAGATCACCCCGCAGGAGAGAGATTGCTTCTGTTTAACAGTCATAATCAACCCAGATACTTCCCAGACGTTCATAAATGGTTTTGGAGATAACTCAACCGATTTGGTAAATTTAGATGTAGTTACCACATTGTTGAATGTTGTTCCATATTATTGAACTATTCAAACCATTTCCAATGCGTACTTTTTTAAGACGCAATCCATTCGTGAAAGGGGAATTGAGATGAAAAAACTGTTTGTTTTGATCGTTGTAGCCTGTATGTTTGTTTCGTTTGGTCTTGCAGCTACAACACTGGAAAACGTAGTTAAGAGCGGAAAGTTAACCGTTGCAACTGATATGACTGCAGTACCGATGCAGTACAGGGACGCATCAGGGAAGCCGACTGGGTTTACCGTTGAGTTGATGGAACTTGCTGCAAGAGAAATGGGTGTTGAACTGGTCTGGCAAGACGTGGCATGGGAAAGTCTTATTCCGTCATTGCTCTCAGGAAAAGTAGATATGATAGCAGCAAACATGTCCATGACTCTAACAAGGATGAAGTCGATAAGATTCTCCGATCCTTTCTTCCTGACAGGAATTGTCGCGATTGCTAGAAAAGACTCTCCTCTGGAGAGCTGGAGAGATCTGGCCGATCCTTCAGTCAAAATGGGTGCGACAATGGGTTCTGTTCACGCAGACTTCATTGAAGATGAATGGGGCAAAAAGGCGTCTCTATACGACAATCTTGCCGAATGGATGACTGATATCAAGTTGGGTAGAATCGACTCGGTTATGGACGACGAAATGATCTGTATTGAGTTAGTTAACAAGAACCCAGATCTGAAGATCCTTGATGGGTATGTGAGACCCGACACTTATGGACTCGCTTTCAGGCAGGACAAGGATTCCGACTCACTGGTTGAATGGTTCAACTGGTTCCTCAAGTGGGAGAAGCTGACTGGCGAGTACGGAAAGATCTACGAGAAGTACGTAGGCAAAGCCTGGGAACCTTCTTTCATTATTGACTAAGCCTGGAGAGTAGTTAATTCAAGACGAGATGGGGGCTAGCCCCCATTTCATTTTAGGAGTCGAAAGGGGAATTCTAATGGAACCAATTGTTCGAATCCGGGGTCTCAACAAATCCTTCGGAAAACTGCACGTTCTAAAAGACATCGAGCTAGATGTATTCGAAAGCGATGTACTGGTTCTTTGTGGACCGAGCGGTGCTGGGAAAAGCACCCTTCTTCGCTGCATAAACATGCTTGAAAACTTTCATGAGGGATCGATCGAAGTTCTCGGAAAAGACATTAAGCAGGCGAGAGCCAATTTGAGTTTTGTTAGAAAGAACACTGGAATGGTTTTTCAGCATTTCAACCTATTCCCTCACATTTCAGTAGTAGACAATGTTGCCCTGGCACCCATACTCGTAAAGAAGGTGCCCAAGGATGAAGCTCTTGAAAAAGCCAGGAAACTACTTGATCAAGTCGGATTATCTGCTAAGTACGATGCCTTTCCTCCTCAGCTTTCAGGAGGGCAAAAGCAGAGAGTTGCGATAGCGCGAGCTTTGGCAATGGATCCTAAACTAATGCTTTTTGATGAACCAACGTCAGCACTGGATCCAGAGATGATCAAGGAAGTACTGGATGTCATGACTAACCTGGCACGCGGAGGAATGACGATGATCATTGTCAGCCATGAGATGGGTTTTGCGCGTCAGGTTGCCAACAAAATCGGTTTCCTGGATGACGGGAAGATAGTCGAGCTCACCCCTAAGGATGAGTTCTTCAACAATCCCAGGAGTGACAGAACCAAGGAATTCCTGAGTAAGATACTTTAGGTGATATCATGCTTGACATGAGAATGATCTCACAGTATCTCCCTGACTTTTTTGAGGCCTTATTGGAAACATTGAAGGTAGCGGCCCTGAGCGGTGTCTTTTCGCTTCTAATAGGAACAGTGGTAGGAATACTATCAACAATGAAATCGAAGTTCGCCATTATTCCCGTAGGAATATACACTGGATTCATCAGGTCGACGCCTCTGCTTGTGCAGTTGTACTTCGTCCACTATGGCCTTCCAATTACCGGTCTGATGTTAACTTCCTTTCAGAGCGCCATAGTTGCGTTTTCTCTGAACAGCGGCGCCTATATATCTGAGATAGTACGTGGCGGTCTCAACTCAATTGACAGAGGACAGACAGAAGCCTCAAAGGCTCTCGGTTTGTCGTGGTTCCAGACGATGCGAAAGATAATCTTGCCACAAGTTTTTAGAAGTATTCTGCCACCACTGATCAGCCAATTCTCGTATTTGATAAAAGACACAAGTCTTGCGGCAGTTCTTGTTATCCCCGAGCTTACTTATACTGCTCGAAAGATTGCCGCGAGAACCTATATGCCATTCGAATCATTCGGTGTACCGATGCTTATGTACTTTGGAATATATCTGATTCTTGCTCTTTTAAGCGGTATTATAAGCAGAAATCAGAAGTCGGGACAATC
This sequence comes from Mesotoga sp. UBA5557, assembly GCF_002425715.1. Lineage (NCBI taxonomy): Bacteria > Thermotogati > Thermotogota > Thermotogae > Kosmotogales > Kosmotogaceae > Mesotoga > Mesotoga sp. UBA5557. Next base: position 20,993 of record NZ_DIMV01000076.1, on the reverse strand, counting down.
GGATGCGAAGCGATGGTTCGGTTTTAAGAAGGTGGTATGATGCAAGACATATCTTTATTGCAGCAAATATTCAGACTCGGAGTTGCCTTCCTCAATAACCTGGCTTTCCTTCCATTCGTTCTGGGTATCGGTATAGTGCTGGGAATTGCGATCGCCCTGATTCGCTTCCATCGAATCCCCGTTGCATCGCAACTTCTAGCCATTGTTGTCGAGATAATCAGGGGATCGCCCTTCTTGATAATCGTCTATGCTATCTACTTTGCGCTGCCGTACGTTGGAATTGAATTGGGCGCGTTTCAGACGGGAATAGTCGTTCTTTCAGTTACGGCAACGGCATATCTTTCAGAGGTCTTCAGAAGCGGTCTTATGTCTCTAGATAAAGGGCAGTTTGAAGCGGCCGAAGCTCTTGGAATGAACTACTTTCAAAAACTGATGCATGTAGTTTTGCCTCAGATCATAAAGAGTACCATGCCGTCAATTGTCGGCCAGATAGTAATGACAATAAAGGACACTTCGATTGTCTCACTCGTCGGAATGGTTGAGATCGTAAGAACCTCCAGACAGATAATGCAGTTGACTCTAAGTCCTTTTACGGCATTCAGTATTGTGTCTGTGTTCTTCATACTTGTGTGCTATCCGCTCATTGTAGTATCTAAAAAACTAGAGGGAGGGAGAAACAGATGAAGTTTCAGCTCGAGTCTTCAAAGCTTGAGTTTTTTAGGCCCGATGCGTTCGGATTTATCAATGGCCTGAAGAAAGAACCACCAAAGCAGAAAATGATCAACCTTTCAATAGGTGCCCCGAACAGGCCCACCCCAAAATGGATAGTGGAGGTAATGAAGGAGAACCTGTCGAATCCTGCCTACCACACTTATCCGCCGCAGCATGGTGCTCCTGAACTATTGGAAGGTGTTGCAGACTGGTACAAGAAACGCTTCGGAGTAACTGTCAAGCCCGAAGAGAACGTGCTCGTTACGGTGGGAATCAAAGAGGCGATTTTCAATGCGCTTCATGCTTTGGTAAACGCAGGCGATTCGATCCTTGTTCCCGATCCTGGTTATCCAACCTATTTCGAAGCTGTTCTTTTCACCGGCGGGAAGCTTATCACTTACGATGGAGATGTTGATCCTATGGCTACTCTCGGCGAGATCGAGAGTCTTGCAGTGTTGCACAAGCCGAAAATGGTAATCGTCAATTACCCCTCAAATCCCACCGGCCGAGTGGCGAGCAAAGAGTATTATGAGAGGCTCTCCAAGCTTTCGTGTAAATACGGTTTTGTTGTGATGAGCGATCTCGCTTACTCGGAAATCGCCTTTGACGGTCTGGAAGTGAACAGTTACTTCGAAGCACAACAGAATCTGGAACTTGGGCTGGAGTACTTCGCCTTCTCAAAGACCTATAACATGGCCGGATGGAGAGTTGGGGCGATAGTGGCCGAGAAACGTCTTCTGGACGCAGTGAAACTTTACAAATCGAAGATCGACTCAAATGTCTTTTACCCTATACAGCTCGCCGCTGCGGCAGCTTTGAAGTCTACCCCCGATTCCTATTATCGTGAGCTCAGAGGAATATATCAGGGCAGGCGGGATGCGATTATTGAAGGTCTAAAGGCGTCGGGATTGACTTTCACCGCTCCACAGGGGGCGATGTATGTATGGGTTTCCACTCCGGAAGGCACTGATCCCTGGAGTTTCACGGAAAAGCTCTACAGAGAGTACGGCATTCTTGTTGTTCCCGGAACCGCTTATGGTGCTAACGGTTCTAGGAAGGTTAGAATGGGCCTGGTACAGGAGCTTGAAGTAATGAAAGAGGCGGCCAGAAGATTGGCAGAAGGGAGATCATGGTGAGAAGATTACTTGAAGGGGTCGGTGTAGCTCCGCTGACTCCGATGAATGATGATGGTTCCTGTGTTGACTACAATGCAATAAAGTCTTATGTAGACTTCCTGGCTGAGAAAGGTGTCGACGGAATGTTTGTGCTCGGCACGACCGGTGAGGGGACGTCCCTCCCATTGGCGGAAAGAAAGAAGACTCTAGAGTCGTTCCTCGAGGCAAACAAAGGGAGAATGACGGTTGTTTCTCATTGTGGAGCTGCAGTGCTTGAAGATATTATCGAACTGCTAAAACACTCAAAGGAATGTGGAGCAGATGCGGCAGCAGTAGTTTCGCCTTTCTTTTTCAACCACAAGCAGGAGGAGCTCTTCAGTTTCTACGACAAGATAGCGGAAGCTGTTAGCGACTTTCCTCTGTACATTTACAACATTCCCTCTCTAACAAAAAACCCGGTTAGTGTCGATGTAATTGCCAGACTCCACGAAAAACATAAGAATATAGTCGGTTTGAAAGACAGCAGCGGCGATTTCGTAAATTCGTTGACCGTGATTCAGGCTCTGCCGTCGACGTTCAGTACGGTCGTTGGATGCGATGCGGCTTTCGTATCCGTTCTAATCGCCGGAGCCAGAGGCTGTGTTTCAGGCCCCGGAGCAGTCTTTCCGGAATTCTTCGTCAAGGTCCGCGATGCAGTGAAAGATGGTGACTTTGACAAGGCATTTGATTATCAGAAGGCTTTGACAAAGCTGACGATGGCAGTGGGAAACGGTGCGAATATTCCATACATGAAACATGTTCTAGAAAGAAGGGGTTTGAAAATGGGAGGAGTCAAGACACCTCTGAAAAACCTCACAGATGCGGATATAGAATTACTTGACAATAATCTTGTTGCTGTTATGCATAAGATAGGCATTGATTTCTAGCTCTCTCAACAAAAGAAGCGCCTGGAGATCCTCCAGGCGCCTTAAATCATTTATCACAATATGACAGATTCGCCGTTCTTTATCTCTGTGGAGCTCCCCTGCAAAGCTCCGAATTTTTCTATGGGTTCGCTTGCCACTATTCTTACTCCATCCCTCTCATAGAGGAACAGGGCGTGTTCCGTGTCATCTCTCTCGGAATTCTGTCTTATGGCCCATACGTTCTCATAGTCAGTAAGAAAAGCGTTAATGGATGTGTACTTATAGTTGGCAGCCACGAAGCCCGATGTGATTTCTAGAGCTGTCTTCGGCTCATGCCGCTCAAGATTACCGACGAGTATTTCGAAGTATCTCTGGGTATCTGTAGTTCCTTCGTCGCTTGCAAAATCATAAATCGTACCGTTGTGACAGAAGGCGTAATTCCTTCCCCTAACGGTTGCATAGAAGGGATGCACATGCTCTAGATTGACTGTGTATCCCTTCGATGCCTTTCTAGAGTGAATTATGCCCACTCTGCAAATCGGCATCTTCACATCACTCTCAAAGATCGCGCCCGAGCTATTGAATGTCTCTCTTCCTTCGCCGCGCACTGCATAACCCCAGCCGTCTCCGTGAGGACTTGAGATTCCCTTCTCGGAGATGCTGCTTAGAAGGGCGAATATCCAGCTTGTGTCGATGTCTTCAACTGCTTTGAAGGCCAGCATTCTGCACATTTTTCATTCCTCTATTTGACTGACTCTGCTATCTCGAGAAAATACTTGTGAATTCTCAGATCATCTGTCAGTTCGGGATGAAAGGAAGCGGCTATCACTCTGTTCTGCCTAACAAGTACAGGCGAGCCATCGTAGCTTGCAAGAACTGCCACTTCTCTTCCTGTCGATTCAATCTTCGGAGCCCTTATGAATACAGCTCTAAACGGTTCCGCACCGATCTCATCTATCTGGATATCGGCCTCGAAACTGTTGATCTGTCTTCCGTATCCATTCCTTTTCACACTAATATCCAGAGCGCTTAAAGAGTCCTGATTAGAGACGTTTTCAATAGCCTTCGAGAGGAGAATCATGCCCGCGCAAGTAGCGAAGGCAGGCATTCCGCTCTTCAACCTCTCCTTAAGAAGCTCCCACATCTCAAATCTCTTCAGGAGTCTGATCATCGTGGTAGATTCGCCACCAGGCATAACCAGTGCTTTGACGGAAGATAGCTCCTTTGAATCCTTCACCCAAATAGCTTCCGCCCCCGCACTATTCAGAGCCAAAAGATGTTCCTGAATTGCACCCTGAATTCCGAGAACTCCTATTTTCAACTCTTACCAGCCTCTTTCTTCCATCCGGACTTCGAGAGTCCCGATCTCGAGACCGTCCATGGCATCCCCAACGTCTTCAGAGATTTCGGCTAGCTTTTCGGGGCTATCATAGTGCAGAACTGCTTCCACTATTGCCTTAGCCATTCTTGCAGGGTCTTTGGATTTGAAGACTCCCGAGCCGACAAAGACTCCATCGCAGCCGAGCATCATCATGAGCGCAGCGTCAGCCGGCGTGGCTACTCCTCCTGCGGCGAAATTGACGACGGGAAGCCTTCCCAGTTCTCTTACCTGACTGAGGATTTCGACAGGCGCACCGATCTCCTTTCCGTAGTGGACGAGCTCGGCATCATTCATCATCTGAACCTTTCTGACTTCTTCATTGACCGTTCTCATGTGCTTGACGGCTTCGATGATATTACCGGTACCGGCCTCTCCTTTTGTACGAATCATCGCGGCTCCCTCTGCGATTCTCCTAACCGCCTCGCCGAGATTTCTGGCTCCACAGACGAAGGGAACGGTGAATATCCGCTTGTCTATGTGATATCTGTCATCAGCCGGTGTAAGGACTTCAGATTCATCTATGAAGTCAACTCCGATGGCTTCAAGGATCTTCGCTTCGGCGATATGGCCGATCCTTGCCTTAGCCATGACTGGAATCGTAACGGAATCCATTATCTCTTTGATAAGGCCAATTTTGGCCATCCGGGCTACTCCGCCTTCTTTTCTTATATCTGCCGGTACTCTCTCAAGAGCCATTACTGCCGTGGCGCCGGCATCCTGAGCTATCTTTGCCTGCTCGGGATTCGTGACGTCCATGATTACGCCGTTCTTGAACATTTCAGCGAACCCTTTTTTCACTGTCCAGGTTCCCTTTGCTTCCATTTTCAACACCTCTCCTCTTTATCGTTGTTCCAATAGTTGCTCTCTACTCTTTCCAATCCTGGAGCATCTTTCTTCCCTCTTCCGACTTTTGCGCAGGGTTTTCCTTCGACCTCCACGATATCTGCCGTGAAGTCCAGCTTGTTTTTCAGTAGAGACGAACCAACTCCGTAAACATCTGCTGGAACATTGAGCTTTTCGAAGAGATCTATCTTCTCCGCCGTGAAACCGCCCGAGACGACTATCTTCAAATCTTTCATTCCGCACCTGTCGAATTCCCTTCTAGCCCTCCAGACCAGTTCGGGACAGACTCCCAGGGAGGAAGCGTCTTTCGGGACGACCGAAACGTCTCTCAAACTGCCAGACGTATCGAATCTCACGCCCCATATCTTTCCCTTTCCCGGACCTATAACAACCGAAGGGTCGGTCTTGCCAGGTACGAAATCCTCACCGGTCTCGGCCTTGTAAGTGCGGGCAACGCAATCGACCGAAGTTCCGATTACGTCGTTGTCCCAATCGACCAAGATTATTCGATTGACTCCGCCCTCTATGTAACGATCGAAAGCCATTGCGGCCTCGGCCGTATCGCCTTTATATACTGCGATAAGCGCGTGAGGTATCGTCCCCATGCTCTCAACGCCCCAGTAATCTGCATTCGCATCGGTAGAGACTCCGAAGGCCCCGGCCTTGAGCGCCGCGTATCCGTCCGTTGCCTGAGTCCAGAAATGATCGAATCGCGCGCTGAAGAAGAGTATCTCCTTGCCTCTGGCGGCCTTCACGACGGACTTGACGGCAGTCGCAGTTGAGGAGGCTCTCGCAATAACACCCAGCAATATGGTTTCGAGATACGAGAAATATCTGGGGTCGCCTTCTATCGTCATAACAGGTTCCATATCCTTTGCTTCATCACCATCATACAAGGCGCGAACTTCGAGTTCTGGCCATTTGTCAACCCAGAGATCATTCAGCTTCATCTTCAGATCCCATTTTCGAGCGGTCAGCTCCACCAGTCCATGCCGATTCATCTCCCAGGCTGCGTGGTTGACTTCCTTCTCAATCTCTAATACCTCTTCGAAGAGCCTCTTCGCCTCTTCTTCATTCGAGTAATAACCGGTCCCAAAACGAAGAATGGCGAGCGCTTCGTCAATTCCCACTATTGTCGCGTCTCTTCTCGGGAAGAGCTGGTATAATACCCTTGATTTCTTATCTGCCTTTTTGAGGACTTCGACAAGTCTCGTGAAGTATTTGTCAGAATAGTATCCGGCTCTCATCTTGTCAATCGGTACTTTGAAGACCCTCGGGTCGATTCTGCACTTATCCACGGAACGCCCCCTGTCTCTACCCTCATTCGCGAACGAAAATTCCGGAGAAATATATCCGGTACCCTGATTATATAATAATAAGTCACTTTCGGCTCGCGACCGCTGCTGATCCCCATGAATCAGACAAGTCCAAAAAGAAACCGGCCACAAGGCCGGTTCCCAAGACGTTATCTGCTCTATATCCAGTCTATCGATATCTTTGACATATCCGATTTCACATTGATCTGACAGGTCGTTACTGCCTTATCTATGTTGGTCGAGACATAGCCCTTTTCTCTCTCCATAAGATTGTTGAAATTGCTCCAGTTCAACTCTCCTTCGTGAAGAATGCTTAAAGCAACGTCTTTGGGAGCCCTTATATTCAGAGAAGTCACTTCACAATCTATATCCACAATCGAGTCTCTCAGTTGGGAGGGGATTATAGACAATCTGGAGAGCGATGTCTTGATTGTAGCCCTATCCAGATTGAGATTCGAAAAATCAAGAACTGTATCGGCTCCATCAAGCGTAGCCTCGACCCTTACAACCGGCTCCGAATTGACTTCGATGTTCATTCTCGACTTTGACAAGACACTTGAAACACCGGACTTCGCTTTGCACCTCGCCCTTACAATGCCCTTTCCCTTATCCATATCGTATTTCAGATCCCCGTTAAAGCTCATTCTATCGAAACTTACGTTTGCATCAACTCCGTTGGATGTGTTGTCCATAAGCAGCACCTTCGTAAGGTTAGCATCCAGTTCAATATCTAGTTCGTCGAATTCTTTGGGTCTTGACATATTGAGAATCTGTCTGGTCGAGCTCGGCGCCTTTCCAAGCTTGAAACTCTTCTTGAAAAGCGTCACTACACCCCATCCCACTATGTAAGATCCAATCATGGCTACAATGAGTTCCCAGAAACCCCATCCTCTGAACCCTTTGATAATATTCCAGCCTATCAGAAGGTCAATAACGAGAATTCCTCCGAATATCAAACTACCCATATGTTCCGACTTAAATCTTCTAAACACCTTAAGCCCATGATAGATGAAGACAATGGCAAAGAAGATTTCAATTGTGAAGGCAAAGCTCGGTATTATATGGGTTACCGAAAGAATGATCAGTATTCCCAGGAAAATCGCAAATAGTGCTCCAAATCTCATCTCTTATCACCCTCTTCCTTTAGTCAGGTCGATTTCGGTTTTTCAGGTGCCTCTGGCTCTTCGGAAGACTCTTCGCTTTCAGCATCTTCCTCTGTCATTACTACATCTACTGAGTCTTTAAGCTTCTTAAGCTCCTCGTCGACTTCTAGCATCTCTTCAATCTCCTTTTCGGAGTATCCAAGTATTCCCAGCATCTCGACAGCATACTCTTTCGTAAGTTTCCCTTCTTTGAAAAGCAGAAGTATCTTCTTGGTCTCCTGATCCTGGAGATTCTCTTCCACGGTCGCTCGATCGGATCTTCGCTCTTCCGAAACCTTTGGTGCCGTCTCAACCTTGACTTCTTTGGCAGGCGTTCCCCTGTACTTGGCATTTATAATGAGATCTCCCGACACGCTGCTCATTTTCAGATATTCCTGTGGCTCTCCGTTTCCCGACCTGTAATGCTTCTTGTCTACTTTAACAAGTCCTACGTCAGAGGAGACATCACCGCTTACCGATGAGATAGTGGCATCAAATCTTGGCTCATCGGAATAAGAGATAATTGCATCCCCGCTTACCGTAGAAACACTTGTGTCTCTTTCCATCGGAGGAAGCCCCTTTATGTTCAGATCGCCAGAAACTGAGCCGAATTTACCCCTTCGGTAGTTCGAAGCGACGAATGTCAAGTCTCCGCTTACTGTGCTGAAATTGAACTCGTTCATCGAACAGTTCTCTATCTTGACATCACCGCTGACGTTGTTTATCTTAAGGCCTCTAAGATCAAAATCAGTAATACTTATGTCGCCGGAAGCGTTGTTTACATCAAGTTCCTGGATGCTTCTTGGCACCAGAAGCCTTATATTATTGACATCCGCTCCGCCGTCAAAGAGATTCTTTATAAAAGGAATATTGATGTTAGTACCCTTCTGGAATCTTATCGTAAGCTTCTTTCCTGACCTTTCGGCTTCGGGAACATAATCGTTCGAATCCACTTCGACGTACGCAATCACATTTCCCTCTTCAACAAGGTCGATCTGAAGATCCGCGCTAGCCGAGGTTGTCTTCAAAATCTCAATACCCGAGCTGTCGAATTCAAACTTTTTCTCCACGACCATACCTCCTCAATCCTCTACCTTTATCGTTACTCTCTTGTCCTCGGTTTCAATTTCAACCGACTCTCTAGTCTTGATTACCTCTTCAAGCACTTCCTTGAGATTGTAGTCTACCACTCTTCCACCGATTCTAAAATTCGCGTCTTTTTCTTTAACGAAGTTTCCTACAAACCTTGCCAACCTAACGGGTAACTTAATATTTGCTTCCACTTTTCCAGTGAAGTTATCCACAACCTCTATGGTGAATTTCCCTCCTGACTTCACTTCTTCATATGATTCAAAGAACTCCTCTAGCAAGTCCCTGCCCTGCTCGGGAGAAACCTTTCCATCGGCAACGAGCTTCAGGATCTTTAAGACTTCTTCTCTATCCACTTTGATCACCTACTTCTTTTTTCTGACTTTTCTTAACATCTCAAGGGCTTCATCTGGCTGTAGTTCTCCGGATTCAAGTCTTTCAAGGATTCTTGAAGCCTCCTCCCTATCTTTGTCGACAACCTGGTAGCCCATTGCCCTAACAATATCCTCGAGTCTGTTTCTAGCCGTCGGATAGGAAATATCCAGTTCCTTCTGAACCTCGGATAGATTGCCTCTATTCTTGATGAAAGTCTTCAGGTAGTCGAGCTGCTCGGCAGATAGCTTCATGATATCGTCAAGCTCAAATCTTCCCCTAATCGTTGTGCCACAACTATCACACTTGTACTCTGTGATCGTCATCTTCCCTCCACAGACGGGACAGTTGCTAATTGAGTATTTCATCGGTCCACCTCCAAAACATAAGTTGAACAAATATCACCTTCAACTGAGTTCATTATACAACTTCCGACTCAAAAAGTCAAACTATAACTTAAATATATTTAGATCCACTTCAATTTATTGTATTAGACTTCAATTAATTCAAGATAAGAGTTGAGTCCGTTTCGTTTATTAACTTTCGTAAGCGTTATCTGAAGGGATGGCGAAAGACATATGAGCCTCAATTTCCAATAAAAGCCTCATTCCCTTGGAACTAAGACTTCGACATTAATCGACACTCATATTTTCGATTACTTACGAAGAACTATTGCTGTTCCAAATGAATTAGTATGGAAGTACATAGAAAAACATCATCATGAGAAAGGTGAGATTACCGAGCATGACCAGAATATGCCAGAGTTCATGGTTTCCGAATTTCCCTGGAAATGGGTTCGGTTTCTCCCTTATGAAAATCACTGCGCCAACCGTATAGAAGGCGCCGCCGAGAAGCAGCAACAGGATGGCAGAAAGCCCCAACCTTATATACACACTGTAAACCAGCGCAAGCGAGAGCCAGCCCATTGAGAGGTATCCCGCCATTGATAACCAAAGGGGCATCGTGGAAAAGAATACCGACTTCAGCACGACGTTAAGGATGGCAAGACTCCATATTATCACGAAGACCGTCCAGCCAACCCAACCGCCGACGACAACGAGACAGAAAGGCGTATAGGTGCCGGCGATGAGAAAGTATATCGCAGTGTGGTCGAGGATAGCGAAGACCTTGAAATACTTTCTAAACCACAAGAAAAAGTGAAGGAGTCCGCTAAAGGTCATTGAGACGACTACGGTTGTCCCGTATATCGCGAAGCTTACAAGATGTAACCATTTACCCTGAATAGCAGAGAAGACTATCAAGAACACCAGCCCGACAAGTCCGAGAACCGCTGCCACTATATGACTAATCGCATTGAATCCTTCATTTGAGTTCTCGCTCGTAACCATGGGGTCGAGTTTTCGGCCTTCTATTGTGCTCACGAAGCTTCCTTTCTGGAAAAGTATTTGATCATCTATTATAGCCCAGCCCGCGCTTCGCGACAAAGAGGAAGTATTCAGCATCAGTACTCTGTAACGGTGCATCGAAATGGAAACTACTCGATAAAGAGAACAGTAAAGGGAGACTCTCTGCCATTTAATGGACGAGAGAGAAAGGCGTGAAATTTGAGATAATAGAAACAATGAGATCAATCCAGGGATATTTCAGGAAGGTGAGAGGAGCGTGCCTTCCGGAGCTGTGCCCTATTAATCCTCCGGGAGCCGCATCATAGTTGAAGAAGTCTTTTGAGGTTATCGGCGGCTCTTATGAATAGCGGGCAGCGGCCTTAACGGCTTCGATCAAATTCGTGGGATCGGCAATTCCCCTTCCCGCAATGTCGAAGGCCGTTCCGTGATCTACGGAAGTCCTCAGAATTGGCATTCCAAGGGTAATCGATACGGTCCTATCGAAATCCAGTGTCTTCGTTGCTATGTGGCCCTGGTCATGGTACATAGAGAGAACTGCAGAAAATGCGCCTCTTCTTGCCATAGAGAAGATCGAGTCTGCCCCTATCGGTCCGAGGACATCAATCCCTTTCTGCCTTGCTAGCTCAACAGCGGGAATAATTTCATCGAGTTCCTCGCGCCCGAAGAGCCCACCTTCTCCGCCATGTGGGTTCAAGGCTGCAACACCAATCGGCCTTCGCTGCTCGATGTCCAGCTGCTTAAGGGCTGCGTCACATCTAACTATATAATCGAATATTCTGTCTCTCTTCACTATGCGACAGGCCTCCATAAGTGAAACGTGTCTGGAAAGAAAGAAGACTCGTAGCTCACCGGCTATTTCAAACATCGTCAGCGGGTCTCTCGCCCCCAATAGCGAGCCCAGAATCTCGGTATGTCCTGCAAAGGGAACTCCTGCAGCCTTGATGGACATTTTGTTAATCGGTGCAGTCGTAATCGCAGAAATCTTTCCCTTTTGCGCCAGTTCCGCAGCCTTCTCGAGGTATTCATAGGCGGCCCTTCCGCATCCACCGCAGATCTTTCCGTAATCGGGTAGGTCATCAGCATTCCCCATGTCAATCAACGAGATATTGCCTGAAGTTGATTCCATCTCTTCATTTAGGCCCTCAACCAGAGTTATGTCAAGCGACAGCTTGTTTCTGTAGATCTCTCGCTGAATGATCTTGCGGTCCCCAATAACAACCGGCCTGCAGATCTCGAAGATTTCCCCGTGTGCTATAGCTTTACAGACGATCTCGGGGCCGATGCCTGCGGGATCGCCAATAGTTATCGCTATCAAAGGTTTTCCAGAAAGCCTTTCCGGTAGAACCGGCTTTTCCATAGGTTTCAGAAGCAATACTAACCCCCGTGCATTGTAGACGCGTTCGTTTCTATCCCTCTCCGAATATCTCTGTCCTTATTCTTGTCATGTACCAGTTGAGAATGTCAACACAGATCTCGGCTGCCAGTCTATTCTTCTCTGAAGCGGCAAAAGAGAGCTTTGCACCCAATGAGGAGATGAGATCGAAACCGCAACAGCTGCCCTCATTCTTCATGAATTCGGCGATTTTCCCCATTCTTTCGAAATCATCGGCAACAATTGCTTCTTTGAGGGATTCAACGTCACCATGCCTTCTTATCAAGAAGCTGTCAACAGCACCCTCCATACTTGCTTCAATCGTAACCGTCACTCTCTCCATCAGTCGCCTCCGGCAGAAAATAATCTAGTAACTCTTTCCAATATCCGCGGTCCTGTCAGAACCATATAACGATTCTATATGATTATCCTGATATTATGAAGTCTTGTTTTCACCTGAACTATGTGCTTACCGATAGAGCAGTCGAAAACGCCAAACTTGCTCTTCAAACTTCCTCCAAACGCTCACGATCTGTTCGTCCTTTCGTAGTCAATGTTTAGGTAATAGAGAACAACGAAAGTAATTACACCCATCTTCTTTCATTGAGGAATGCCTAACGCCAATTTTTAGCATTGAGCTCCAATGATCGTGCCTGTTCAATGCTAATTACTGTTTTTTTCGCTTAGACATATATTGTATAATCATACTAACAATATCATTCGCCGATCCGGGATGTCCCTCTTGCTGACAAGACAGAATGGTTTATCTATGCGTTGTATGTGTCACTCAATAGATTCACGATAGCATAACAAGTAATGTGTTCTCACTTTAATTTGTTAGGAGGCGAAAGATGAAGAAATTCTTGCTAGTCGCTTTAATTGCGATTCTCGTAGTTAGTGCGTTTGCCGGTAAGGTAACGATCTGGAGCTGGCGGACACAAGATGCTCAGGTCTGGAGAGATGTTGAGGCCGCACTCAGGAGTCAGGGACTCAACATAACGATCGAATTCACAGCCTTTGCTCCGACGGAATACGATTCAAAGGTAGCTCTCGCTCTGCAGACCGGTGAAGGTCCAGATATTGTCTACTCCAGAAGACTTCCTGGAGGAAGAACTCAGGTTCTAATTGAAAACGGGCTCTATCTTCCGATCGGTGATTTCACGGACATGTCGAACTTCCCTCAGGCTTCGCTGAACTCCGTTACATGGGAAGACGAAGTTTATGGAGTTCCTTTCGCAGTTCAGGTGGTCGGAATATTCTACAACAAGGACTACTACGACCAGTTCGGACTTGAAGAACCTGAAACCTGGGACGAACTAATCGCTAATGCTGAAGTGTTCAAGAAGAACGGTATCACCCCATTCTTCCTTTACGGAAAGGAAGCCTGGGCGCTGGCAATGCAGCATGCGATGTGTGGCGTCAGCATTCTGGGACCAGACTGGATAAAGGCGCTCACTGATGGCGAAACGAACTTCCTGGATCCAAAGTTCACCGACCTCAACAAGAAACTTAACGACCTCAAAGTTTACTATCAGGATGGATTCATGGGTAATTCGACCGTAGATCAGGATGCCGCTTTCGCATTTGGACAGGCTGCAATGGTGTTCTACGGAGCATGGGGCTACCAGACATGGAAGGATCTCAATCCCGATCTAAATGTCGGCTACTTCATGGTTCCTCCGGAGACAAAAGACCAGACACCTTACGCCTACACATATCTCGATGGAGCGATCGCTTTGACATCAAACGTCAAGAATCTCGAGGACTCAAAAGAGATCATCAAATTCTGTGCCACTCCTGAATTCGGTACGATATTCGCCGGAATCACTTACAATATTCCTGCCGTTGTTGGCGCAGAAATCCCGCCTGATCCTCTTCTAGAAGAGGTTCTTGATGTTTACAACAACAACGCCTCTCCATGGGTTTACTGGGTAGGCTCTGTATTCACAACACAGAAACCTTCTCTCTATGATGACGTTCTTAGCCCAGGAATGCAAGCTCTTTACGCAGGGCAGCTTACTCCCGAAGGACTCTCTCAGATGGCTCAGGACGCTATTTCTCAGTGGTACCCGCCTTTGATGAACAAGTAATCAGTTAATTCTTCTCTTCCCCGCCAGCCAGCGGGGAAGAGTTCATTGAGGAGAAACGAAGATGCAGATTAAACTTAGATACCTTCTTGTTTTCATCTTACCTGCCCTGATTCTGTACTCTATGTTCATAATATACCCACTGATCGACAGCCTCATACTGAGCTTTTTCAGCTGGTCTGGTGTAGGGCCGAGGACCTTCGTCGGTTTAAAGAACTTCCGTACGCTTTTTACCGGAAGCTTTTCCAAAGAACTGTTCAATGCATTCTCACATAACGTTTATTTCTTCATCATGCTTGTAATCTTTGAGCTGGGACTCGGATTCCTTATTGCACTTATGCTGGCAAGCAAGATAAAGGGAGCCGGAGTGTTCAGAGTGGTCACATACATTCCGAATATGATACCTCTGGTTCTTGTGGGATTCATGTGGGTGCTCTTCCTGAATCCTCAAGCAGGCCTTGTTAACCAGCTTCTAAAACTTGTAGGGCTTGGAAGATTCGCACAGCCGTGGCTGGGTCAGGCAAGTACGGCTCTCACGACGATTATTCTGGTGAATGTTTGGCGAAATCTTGGGTTCTATGTACTCGTTATTCTCGCTGCGATACTTGATATATCGCCTGAATTGATAGAGGCCGCTTACATTGATGGTGCCAACAACTGGAAGATTACGTGGAGAATAATATTCCCTCTGACGTTTTCAACTTTCAGAACGCTAGCAATTCTCATTTTCATATGGAGTTTCAATATATTCGACATGGTATACGCTCTTGTGGGCGTACAGGCTGGTCCTTACAGAACTACTGACGTTCTCGGGACTCTCTTCTACAGGACGGCTTTCGGAGGACTTGGCAGCGGGGCAGTCGACATGGGACTGGGAGCTTCGGTAACAGTCTTCATCTTCACCATAGTTATGCCCGTCTCGATTCTGTATGTATACATTGTCGAGAAGAGACAAAGGAGTGCTTGAAACATGCTGAAGCTAAGTCTTTTCGGAAAGATAATCGTCTACTTCCTTCTGGCCGTCTACTGCCTGGTCATACTTGTTCCTTTTTTCATGATGATTTTGAACTCTCTCAAGTCGATGAGGGAGATCTATCTTCAACCCTTCTCCTTTCCGTCAAAGGTTATGTTCGAGAACTATTCAAAGGCCTGGCAACAGGCCGGTATAGGGACGGGCTACAAAAACAGTCTGATTGTTGCCGGAACCTCGGTAATTGGAATTGTTATAGTATCCTCTATGTTCGCCTATGCAATTTCTAAGTATACCTTCAAGGGAAGAAGATTTCTCTTCATTTACTCGATGCTAGGTCTGGCCTTTCCGGCGAGGCTCGCAATAATCCCCATATTCATACTACTGAGAAACTTTCATCTCACGAACTCTCTGCTTGGACTGATTCTAATCTACACCTCCGTAAATATCCCTTTCTCTGTCTTTCTTCTCAAGAATTTCATTGACGGGGTTCCGAATGAGCTTTCTGAAGCAGCCAGAATCGATGGAGCTTCTCCGATGCAGATATACTGGAAGATTGTACTTCCACTGGTCAAACCGGCTCTCTCCATAGTATCGATTGTCAGTTTCGTCAATGTGTGGAACGATTTCTTCTTCCCACTGATCTTCATAACCGACAGATCCAAGGCAACTATAACTCTCGCAGTCTCGATCTTCTTCGGAGAATACGTCAATCAGTGGCACCTCCTCTTCTCGGGCCTTACTCTTGCAGTGGCCCCGACGATAATACTCTTCTTGTTGTTCTCAAGGCAATTCATAACAGGTATGACGCAGGGAGCTATAAAGTGAGGTGTCTGGCGTGAAAGTGAAGCTTGGAATCGACTGTCTTCTGGCTGGAAACCAGCTGAAGAGTAAACGGATCGGTTTGTTAACCAATTCCAGCGGTGTAAATGGAGATTTACGAATCAACGTTGACCTGTTGCTCAGTAACAGATTCAACATCGTGAAGTTGTTCGGTCCCGAACATGGAATCTCGGGAGCCGCGGCAGATGGAGTAAGTGTAGACAATGCGGTCGACCCTAAGTACGGCATCCCAATCTATTCGCTCTTCGGAGATGTCATACGTCCTACAGAAGAAATGCTTTCGGGAATTGACTCCTTTGTTTATGATATCCAGGATGTCGGACTTCGCTTCTATACATACCTCTACTCTCTTGTATATTCGATGGAAGAGTGTGCAAAGCGGGGAATAGAGGTAGTTGTTCTCGATCGACCCAATCCTCTGTCCTGCAAAGTCGTCGGCCCAACAATTAAGAAGAGATTGGACAGCATCGTTGGTGGCTACGGTTTGGCTCTGAGGTACGGTATGACAGTGGGAGAAGTTGCGAAGTACTTCAACAAGGTTTTTGACATCGGCGCAGATCTGATCGTAATCCCCATGGAGAACTACGACAAAGACATGTATTATGATGAGACCGGCCATCTATGGAGTACTCCCTCTCCAAATATACCTTCTCTTGAACATGCGATACTATACTCGGGCTTCTGTCTCTTCGAGGGCACGAACCTATCCATGGGGCGCGGCACTGTTCATCCATTCAAATACATAGGAGCGCCATGGATTGACTCCTCATTGCTTTATAAGGAACTGAAAAAGCATGATCATCCCGGTATTGCCTTCAGAGAGAGGAGTTTCATTCCTGGGGCATTCAAGTTGCACGACCAGTCTTGTAATGGTCTTGAGTTCTATGTTGCCGATAGAAACACCATTAAACCCTTGGAACTTGCTTTAGACATAATCGCCACTCTAATAAGATTGTGGCCAGAGAAATTTGACTGGGATGTGCATTATCACGGGACCAGCATCCCTCTAAACAAGATGTGGGACGGCAGATACCATTTCGACCTGATAATGGGAGAAGAAAGGTATAGAGAAGAGTTGCTGAAGGGAGCAACTTCAGCAGAGCTTTCCCGCTTATGGGAAGGTGAACAGAGAGAGTTTGAGAGTCTGATCGAAGAATTCAGGATCTATTGAGTTTCTCAAATGCCTGTTCTGCAAGGATCTCATCCACGTTCCCCGTGAAGAGTGAGGTCTTGTGGTTGTTTATCATCTCCGAGAATCTCTCGTTATAATAGGCGGAGGCAAATGAGCCGCCAAATGTGTGGATTGTATCGACCTCACCTGTTCTCTCAAGAACGTTGAGAGTCCTTTTTGCCAGTATCTCTATTCCCTCATCTGCAACTCTTTTAGTCAGTTCCGAAGGGTCTTCTAGAGCAACTCTGCTAAATGAGGCGATCTTCGTTTTCATATCAGGCAGAAGCGTAAGATTGACAAGTTCCTCTATGCTCTCCATCTCAAAGAATTCTACAAGCCGATCGAAAACGGGATCGTGAGGAATCAATCCATCTCTATACTTGAGCGCTGCGGTGATCAGCTTCATGGAAATCCAATAGGCGCTTCCCTCGTCATCGAATATGTGTCCCCAGCCGCCAGACTTCACGGCTTCTCCCGCATAGTCATGACCGTAAACAGTAGAACCGGTTCCAGAAACGACAACAACACCTCTTCCTTCGCCGACTGCCGCTCTGTAAAGTCCCTCGATGTCCATAATCACTTCGATGCTAGCTCCTCTGAAAACCGATTCCAGCGCCTGAACGAGCTTTCCTTCGCGAGTTCTGCCCCCCGCACCGGAGAAGGCAGCGACTATCACATCCGGGACCCATATGTCGTCGCGAACTAACGAGAAAATCGATATGAGATTGCTACTGCTGACCGCAGTTATATTAACCCCGGTGCCGTAGTTCTTTCTTATCTTACCTTCACTTGAGATTGCAGTGACTCTAAGATTAGTTCCGCCTCCGTCCATTGCGATGATTTTCTTACTCATTCTACTCTCCTCACAACTTTTAGTCTGTAGCGATCCCCTCTGTAAACAGATCTGACCACTTCCACACATAGATTCTTATTGGTAAATGTCTGTCTCTCTCTAGATATTGCGTAGCTGTCCTCTTTGACTTTTAGATGCTTCGCCTCTTCTCTCGACAACCTGCAAACCTCGATGTTCTCCTGGGCATGATCGAGGACAATGGAAAACTCGTTTTTCAGAATTGCGTAGAGCGATTCTTCACTCATATCCCTATTCACTATGTTGAGAATCCTTATATCTGCCAGCGGATTGAGGTAGGCTCTCTCAATTCCATACGGTTCATCATCGAGATACCTAACTCTTTGGAGCAACACTACCATACCGTCCACGGGAATACCGAATAGCTCTGCTATCTCTACAGGAGGAACGATGAGACCGTCTTTCAATACTATCGACTTCGCTTTACGATTGTCTCTGGCAGCTTCTTCGGTAAATCCTGTGAGGGTACTGATACTTTCCTCGTGTTTTTCTTCGACGATGAAGGTCCCCCGACCTTTAGAAGACTCGATAACGGATTCTCTCTTCAGTTCGTCGAGCGCTCTCCGCAGCGTCAACCTGCTTACCTTGAACTCGCCGCAAAGCTCCTTCTCAGTAGGAAGTTTCTTTGAGTAAACGCCTTTGCCTATTCGCCGTTTAAGCTCTTTGTAGATTCGGTAGTAAACCGGAGCTCCAGCCTCTCTCACTTCACTTCTCCAAGTTCTTTTAGAGCCGAACGCACATGGCCTCTGTTACGCTTCAAAGATTCCTCGCACTGACCCTTCCCGAGCCCCGTCAGTGCCATGAGAATCGCAAGAGGGACCTCCCTGCCGGAGGCATCGAGTATCTTCGCGGACTCTTCATAAGAAAGGTCACTAATTTCCGAGATTATTCTTGTTGCACGATCGACCAGTTTTCGGTTAAGAATCTTCACGCCTATCATGTAGTTTCCGAAAACCCTTCCTACCCTGACCATCGTTATAGTGCTTATCATATTCAGGACCATCTTCTGAGCCGTCCCAGCCTTCAATCTCGTGCTGCCCGTAACTACCTCCGGACCGGTTCGCACGGCAATAGTGACATCTGCTAGCTCCGCAAGGCGAGGATTCCCTACGTTACATATGATTATCGTTCTTGCTCCCTGCTTTCTTGCGTGTCTCAGTATTCCTTCAACGTAAGGTGTCCGGCCCGAAGCCGAAATCCCGATTACAGCATCTCTTTCAGATATAGCGACTTTCTCAGCCTCTTGCTCTCCAAGTTCAACACTGTCTTCGGCGTGCTCCACGGGGTTGGCAAGAGCTTCCTGTCCTCCAGCCATAAGTGTCACGAATAGCTCCTTTGAAACACCGAAAGTCGGAACGACCTCCGCAGCATCCAAGACTCCTAGACGGCCACTGGTGCCTGCCCCTGCATAGACTATTCTTCCTCCCGACTGAAGAGATTCGACGCACAGTTCAACCGCAGAAGCGATTTCTTCGAGGACTTCTCTCACAGAAAGAGGTACCGTTGCATCCTCTTCGTTCATGATCCTCAACATTTCATAAGTCGATAGTTCATCCAAATTCATTGATTTGGGATTCGACCTCTCCGTATCAAGCTTATCAAACTTCATCCTAGACCTCCTGCGGTATCTTGACCGGAAGTTTTCCTTCGGCCACTATCGTACCCTTCAAGACCTTCATGATGCTCTTTTGCGAAACGGCTTCGTAGCCGTAACTTAGAATGCAGTTCTTCACACCGTTCACAAACGCGTCGTATGGGTTTCTCAAAGCGATCACAAGCATCCTTCCCGTTCTCTGCGAAAGCCTAAAGAGTAGCTCCCTTTGACCATTGTGCAGGTGAGCGTTCTCGGTGAAAACCAATTTTATGCCTTTTCCGGGGGCACTAGCTGCTATTCTGGCCGCTTCATCAACGGTGAGATTAGGTGCAAAATCAACTACTGGACTGTCCGTTATTTGTGCGATCTCTCTGGCCACAGCAGGAACCCCTTTCTGGGGACCATCCTCTACCTGGACCAATCTGGAAAGTCTGACCGCGAATATCGCGCTGACATCGCTTACTGGTAGAGGAAGCAGAGACCTGTCATTCAGAATGGCCGTAATTGAATTGTCTGAGATCTCTTGCATCGTCTCAAGGCTTTCCGGTGAACCTATCCCTTCGAGCGATACTCTCGCCGATGAGACAGCCTTCATCCTGAATCTCTCTACTCTGCTCAGCGACTGCTGAAAACGACCTTCAAGCTCGGAAGATCTCTCAATTTCCTTTATCAGAATCTTCTTGACTCTTCTTTGAATTTCCGGTTCATGGCAGTAAGTAAGATAATCCATACCGTTTTTCAGACCCTCTATCGCGGCCTCCTCGGGTTTGAAGTAATTGCTCACTCCGCCCATGCCAAGATCGTCAGCGACCAAGACTCCCCGATACTTCAAGTAATCCCTCGCGAGATCGGTTAGGATCTCTCTAGACATTGAGGCCGGAACGCGCCTAACCTGAAGCTGCGGCATGAATATGTGAGAGGGCATTATAGAATCGGCAGGAACTTCTTTGAACGGCCTCAGTTCTTCAGAATCAAGGGTGCTGAGTGGAACGTCCAGTACCGGCAGATCCAGATGAGCGTCTACGTCCACCCTTCCCTTGCCAGGGAAGTGCTTAAGGCAGCTCATAACACCATTTTCACTCATAGCATCAACAAATGCCCTTGCGTAAGAGATTACCTGCTCCGGAGAATCTCCAAAGCTTCGAACTCCAATTCCAGGGTTTTTTGGATTGCAGTTTACATCAACTACAGGAGCAAGATTCCAGTTGACACCGATAGCTCTCATCTCTCTGGCCATGATACTACCCGCAAGAAAGCAATTCTCAACTCTATTGGTTGCCGCTATTGCCATCGCGCCAGGAGAAACAGAGAAGCCTTCCCTGAGTCTGCTCACAATTCCGCCTTCCTGATCTATAGCTATTGCGGGCTTGTATCCCAGTACTCTCTCAATCTCGTCTACCAGAGCCCTAACCTGAGCTGCATCGACAATGTTTTTCGAAAAGAGAATCACCGCTCCGGGCTTGACTTGTACAAGCGTCTTCTCCGTGTCGCTATCGATTTCCGGTCCGGGAATTCCAATAAGAAACAGCCGTCCAACGGCTTCATCTAGATTCAAATGAAAACTCTCCTTCATTCACTTTCGACAGCTCAATTCTAATTTCTAATTGGTTGTATTGTCAATTGTATATTTGTCTAGTATGAATATACATAATCAATAATACACTTGCTCATCGACCTTAGTTGACTATAGTTCCAGCTAACCAGCCTAGGAAAAACTTGGAGGAAAAACGAAAATGAGATAGCATTGCTGTTGGGAGAACCGTGGTCGGGGGTAGCCGTAGGGGGTTGGTAAGAGCAAGAACAGAAGTGATGCTGCCTCCGGCAGGAAGTGAGGCTCGCTGGCG
>NZ_DIMV01000033.1:0-11154 GCF_002425715.1 Mesotoga sp. UBA5557 | reverse complement strand
TAAGTGATAAACTCAAGACAATAGAACCATTCTCTTACGAATGGGGAAAGGTGGCGATGGTATGGCAGAAGCAAAGAAATTTGACTGGATTTCTCTTCTCGTAGGTTTCGTTCTTGTTATTGGTGGAGTCTTCTCTTTGAGTCATCCTCTGTCGACATTCTTAACCCTTGCAATTATGCTTGGTATAGTAGTTCTTGTAAGAGGGATCATGTTGATAGTTGCATTCTTTAAGTTGGAGGACAGAACCGGTGCAAAGGTGTTTTTTGCCTTGATACTCGGGATATTGTTGGCTATTACCGGAATCATATTCCTTTTTAGGCCTCTCTTTGCAGCGAATGTATTTGCTTTTATTATTGCTATATGGTTTATAGTCGATGCTATCAACAATCTTATAAACGCCGAAGGGCTAAAACCTGCCGGAAAGGGAATTTACTTTTTAAGTATAGCATTAAACGTGTTCGTTCTAATTGGCGGTGTAATTCTTGTCCTGCATCCTTTAATTGCAGGTCTTTCTGTTGCGATAATGATCGGAATTACTCTGCTGGTTTTCGGTACGAACCACATAGTGTTGGCATTTATCGGCAAGGAGTCAGAAAAATAGAGTCTGTATTTATTCCTTTTGTTCGTCCACATAAGTAGTCTATAAAGCTAGACGGGAGTGGGCTGCAAACCCCATTCCCATTCTTATTTATCTGTTACTGTCTATAATTCTATTTCTGAGAAAAGTATGGGTACATAATGATTACGTTTGGCTCCGGAAATGTCTCTTACTGCTTGAATCAAAATGAAATTCTCTGCATCTGCTGTTTGAAAATGTCTGAACAGTTTGCTTATCGGAAGAGCTTGCTTTAGAATTCATTTTGTAGCCTTCAATTCAACCGCCAGAGGAGGTAAACGAGTGAGAAAACTGACATTAGTTATTGTTGTGTTGGTTTTCCGTTTCGTAGGATGTACCGAATTCCTTCTTTCGTCTGAAAAGAACAATGGACTGGTTATTTCAGGCAGAAGCATGGAGTTTTCGCATGTTCTTGATTCTAAAGTTGTTTTTTCAACAGAGGCGACAGTTTCAGCAGTCATATGTCAGACTGCTTTGAAGCAATATCCTGGGAAAGTAAATATGGATTTGTGAGTTTGAATGCCTTTGGTCTTTCGACAGCTATTGCAGATGGAATTAATGAGAAGGGTTTGTCTTTGAGTGCCCTTTGATTGCCAGAAACTGGGTATAAAGAGGATGTCCCCTCTTCAGATCCTTCGAAGGTAATAGAGTTGTTCGATCTTCCGGCGTGGATTCTTGTGAATTTCGACAATCTTGATTCTTTGAAGAGAGCTCTCAGCGAGTTAACCATGTGGGGAGAAGTGAATGAATTGCTCCAGGAAGTACCTCCTCTTCATTTGTCTTTACAGGACAGCTCCGGCGGAAGTATGGTTCTTGAATTTCTGATGGTGAGGTGATTGTTTACGAAAATCCAAATGGAGTTCTGACAAATTCTCCTGAACTTCCGTGGCACCTGTCTAATTTGAGGAATTATGTGAATCTAAGCCCTTATATGAAAGAAACAGAGATAAACGGAATAACGTATAAGGGAATTGGTTTTGGCAGTGGTTATGTTGGAATTCCGGGAGACGTAACCCCTCCTTCTAGATTTGTTAGGATAAGTTTCTTAAGAGAGTTTTCTAATTCAGTTGAGACAGAAGAGGAGGGAGTAATGCTTGCCCTTCATCTCGTAAACACAGTAGATATTCCCGCAGGAGTTTCGAAAAGGGAAGAAAGTAGTACTGAATCCTTTGAAAGTACTCAATGGGTTACGATAAAAGGCAATAAGAATCTTAAACTTTATTTCAGAACCTATGATTGTGCCTCGCTATTTGTTGTCGATTTGAATAGAGTTGACTTCTCTTATGGCATTAAGCATGAATCTATAGATTTTGATAAGCCGTTTTCGGCTATTAATGTCTGTGATTTATTCTCATTCTGAAATGGTTGCATAAGCAAGAATTAGGAGTTGCTTTGTGTTCTTTGTGTCCCATGAGGAGAGTAATTTGCTTTTATTTCCATCCTATATATCTTTATAAATAATAATAATTAGGTATGTTCAAAACTCGTTGAAAACCCTTGGAACGCTTTGCTGTGGTGGAATTGACTGCATGTTCATAACTTTCCGGCTTTGAACGAAGTGTGTAGAAAAGTCCCAGAGACCACTCCGGGAAAGAAATACAAATTTGTTCATAATTCAACGTCTGTAACCGTTTGTTTTAGCGCAAAGAGAAGAATCGCAAGGTTTTTGAATGGAATAGAGGAAGATAGCAGATGTTCAAAAGTTTTAGTGAGTGAATAGAAAATGCACAAATCATTGTCGGAACTGACCTCTAAAAAATGCAGTTTTGAACCCCCGAGAGAGGCCGACTTGAGAATTGTTTCGTCGAAAAGTCGGTAGTTTTGAACATCGTGTGTTCAAAAAGCTGGTAGATTAGGAAATTGATTTCTCAAATTTGTGAAGAAAGGGAAGTCTGTTTCTAAAAGCTACAAAGAATAAACAGGGCGCCGCGGATGTAGCTGGACTTTGGCTGCGGCGCCCTGTTCTGGACAACTCCCGTTAAGTGAGCTTAGCCCCTTCTGATTCCGGCAAGCCCTTCATAAGTCTTCCTGAGGGAACAGTACGACTCTTTGAAGAGGCTGTACAGTTTCAGGTAGCGCTCTTGCTCATCCCGGACCGGTTCAATCCTATCCACGTCTTCAATGAATCTGCGAACCGCCGAGAAATTGAAAAGACCCGAACCAACACCGGCAATTATCGCTGCTCCGATTGAGGTTGCTTCATCTACGTTTTCCGGAACGGTCAGTGTCTTTCCAAGAACGTTTGCTAGAACTTTCTTCCATATATTGCTCTTTATTCCTCCGCCGATTACCCTGATACTGGTGATTGGCAGAGACTCCTCCAGGGTATCGAGAATCCATTTGAGATTCATTGAAACGCCCTCGATAACGGCCCGGACCATATCTAGCTTCTTGTGAGAGGCAGACAAACCAATAAATGTTCCCCTGGCATTGGAGTCCCAGATTGGGCTTCTCTCACCCAGCAGATATGGAAGATAGATGATCGGTTCGCCGTGACTTGGAGAATCGAGCAGCACTCTGTCCAGATAGCTGTAAACGTCTTGTTCGTTCCGATACAGGAAGTTATCCCCATACAGCATGTCTTTAATCCAGCTGTACGAGCTGCCACCGGCTTGCATGGTTCCCGAGGGGAAGTAATGTCCTTCGATCGCATGGGCTCCGGTGAAAACCCGCATTTGCCTATCCAGTAAGGGTTCTTTCGTTATCGTTGAGATCCACGATGAAGATCCGAGATAGAGATAAGTATCGCCGACTTCAACAGCACCTGCCCCTACAGCTGCACTGCAGCCATCTCCAGCCCCCAGAATCACTCTACAGGATTCAGAGAGACCAAGATCTCTGGCCACATCAGACTTAATCTTCCCAAGATCGGTAATTGAGGGGAGAGCCTCGGGTAATTTCGAATTGTCGACTTTGAGGGCTGAGATCATCTCGGGAGACCACGAGAGTTTCGAGATATCAAATAGAGACGTCATAACCGCATCAGAAAAATCAGTTGCGAATTTGCCGGTGAGGCGCAGGTTTATGTAATCCTTTGCTTGAAGAAACTTGTATGTACCTTCATATACATCCGGCTCGTTCATTCTCAGCCAGGCGATTTTCAGTCCCTGATAAGTTGGAGAGAGCCTTGAACCGGTTATTCTGTAGATCTCACTCTCTGAGAAAGTCGAGAGAAGAGCTTTCACTTGCTCAGAACTTCTTGAATCTGCCCAGATTATTGCTCTCCTGAGCAATCCACCGGATTTGTCTACAGGTACAACCGCCATCATCTGACCGCTTATACTTACGGCCGAGAGATCTTCTGCGCAAATTCCGGATTTACTGACAAGATCTGAAGTAGCCCGGCAGAAGGAAGTCCACCACACTTCGGCATCTTGTTCAACCATTCCTGGGCCGGGATAGAAAGTCTCATAGCCGAAAAAGGACGAAGCCACAAGGTTTCCAGTCTCACTGAATAGAGTTGCCTTATCGCCTGTCGTTCCAAGGTCGTGAGCCATTATATACTTCAAGATAAAACCTCTCTTTCGGCCGCAAATAGAACTCAGGACTTAAATGGAACCCATTCACGGTCTTTTATTGAATCCCAGTCTGCATCAAAATTATCAATGGCCTTCAGTGTTCCGCTGTGTGCAAAGAACTCACCGTACATAGTTACGGGAAGCGACATACCGTATATTGGGAGTTCAGCCATTTTAGAGATTTGAGTTAGGGTCTTGAAGCTTGCTGCGATGAGCTTAGTCTCATAATCTCCGTTTGTAATAACCTTTTGCATACTCTCCACAACCGAGAGGTCAATCCCTAGGTTCTCTATTCTGTTTGCGTATGGGGCAACGTAATCGGCACCTGCTTCGGCTGACATTAGTACCTGCGGCACCGAGAAAACACCAGTAATCAGGGCAGGGATCTTCAGCTGCTTGAATTCTCTTAGAACTCTAATGCCCGTTCTGGAGAAGGGAATCTTGAGTATTATCCTTTTGGGATCGAGTTTGAAGAGCTCCTTTCCTTCTCTTATCACTTCGTCGTAGTTTCTTGAGGCACACTGAACGAAGAGAGAGCCAGAGAATCTCTTCAACATCTCCTGAATGACTTCAAGAGGCCTCCTTCCAGTTCTCTTCAAAATACTCGGATTAGTGCTGATTCCGGAGAAGAATCCTAGATCGAACAATTCACTTATAGCTTCTACGTTTCCGTCATCAATAAACAGTCTCATAGATACCTCCATTTGATTCTTTGCTCTTTCATGGCAGATCGGTCCGCCCTGGGTACTTGTCGACAAATTCCTTGTAGATCTCTATGGCGCTGCTTGAACCAAAGATATCCGCTCCAGCAGCGACGAAATCCTCTACCTGAGATAGGGTCTTCACTCCGCCGGATACCTTTATTCCCTTCTTGTCTCCAACAACGCTCTTGATTGTCTTGACGTCATCGACTGTGGTTGCTCTGGAGCCATATCCAGTTCCTGTCTTCACAAAATCAACGTGCGGCAGATTAAGGAGTATAGAACAAGCCTTCTCTATCTCTTTACTTTCGAGATAAGAGACTTCAATGATCACTTTACAGGTAATACCCTTAAGCAGTCCTGAAAGATATGAGATCTCCTCTTCAAAGTAATTCCAGTCACCCGACTTCATTGCCGATATGTTTGCCGTTATGTCAATATCCCTGACTTCAGGACCTAGTGCCAGAGCTTCATTTATCATATAAGCCTTGGTTTCGGTTGAATCAAATCCGAAAGGGAAGCCCGATCCACAAGCCGCCGAGATATCTTTACCCCGAACGCTGGCTACTACTTTGTCCATCAAATACCAGGGAACTACAACCGCTCTGAAATCGCAAGCAACACTTTCTTCAATGAAAATCTCCGCCTCTCGCCTTGTTGCGGCAGCCTTCAGAAGAGTGCTGTCAAACCTTTTTTGAAAACTTTTAATTGTCTGCAAAGATGCACCTCCAAGATCAAATCAAACAAAAAGCTCCAGGAAACCCAAAGAACAATCATGAGAGCGTTCTCACTAATTCATACAATACCATTATAACCACAAAACACAAAAAAACGAACAGTCAATTTAGGAGGTAATTTAGTCAATGTTGGTAAACTTGACATAACTTAAGAGAATAAGCTAGAATAGATCAAAGCATATGATACCGTTATCACAACGCGGTATTTATTTGCCGCGAGTATTCTTGGAAGGTGATTGAGTATGGCAGCGACGCTGGACGATATAGCAAGAGAGACAGGGCTTTCCCGGGCAACGGTGGCTAGAGTAATGGGAAAGTACGGATATGTCAGCAAAGAAGCAAAAGAGAAGGTCTTAGCAGTCGCCGAGAGACTCAAGTACAAGCCGAACTACATTGCGAGAAGCATGGTTACTGGAGAGACTAAGAACATAGGATTGATTGTAGGTGACATTCAGAATCCCTTTTTCTCTACAATTGCAAGATCCATAAGCGATGTAATAGTACCTGAAGGATACAGTCTGATTGTTACGAGTACAGATGAAAGACTAGATGTTGAAATAACCTCTATAGATAAGTTCTTTCAGAAGCAAGTAGATGGATTGATTCTCGCTCCCGTTTCACGAACTAACTCCGACCATCTGAGAGAGTTGGTCAAAGCAAAGACCCCGATCGTTCTCATTGACAGGGTTATTGAAGATCTAGACGTAGACATGGTAGTCAGCGATGACGTTGGTGGTGGCTTTGAGGCGACCAAATACTTGCTGGAACTTGGCCATCGAAACATAGGCTTCCTGTCGGATACTCTCGATATCAGCACCAACTACGATCGAATTGCGGGTTATCAGAAAGCGCTTGAGGCGCACGGAATAGAACCAGACCCTTCCTGGATAAAACTCGGAGGGTTCAGAGTAGATGGCGCTTACAAGAGCGGTGTGTCGCTTTTAAGCCGCAACAAGGACCTGACGGCAGTTATTGCGACAAACAACTACATGGTTGCGGGGTTGCTTCTAGCTGCAAAGGACATGGAAATAAGAGTTCCAGAGGATTTGTCCGTTGTGAGCTTTGACGATATAGTTTGGTTTGACCTGGCTAACCCACCAATAACCTCGGTCGCTCAGAATACGAGAGAGATAGGGAACCTGTCTGCCAGACGAATTCTGATGAGTATAAGAGGTCAGAGAAACGAAACGGAGCTTACCAGACTTCCTACAAAGCTGGTAATTAGGGAATCATGTGCAGCACCGAGAAAGTGATTAAACTTCTTGATAGATATTTGGAGGTGTTTGGATTGACACTGGATGATTTTTTGACGGATGCGAAACAGAGCATATTGTTTACAGCCCCATCTCTTGAGAAAGACCTTTCTGCCTTTCTCGAAGAGGATGCCGGAAGGATTAAGGAGCTGGCAAAAACTGCTTTAGATAAAGGTTATAAGCAGATCTACTGGGTGGGAAGCGGCAATTCTTGGTGTAACCTCTACTCTGGGGATTATATCCTTAACAAGATGACTGATGTGCCCTCGAAATACTACAAGAGCTACGACTTCATTTGGGAGAACCCTGCAAGGCTTGATAAGGAGGCGCTTGTGGTACTTGCTTCTTTTTCGGGGAATACCGAAGACACGGCAGCCGCGCTGAGATTAGCCAATGAAAAGGGAGCTACAACGATTGCATTCACAAGTAAACCAGACAGCATACTTGCAAGAGAAGCAGACGAGGCAATCGTGTACAACTCGAATGGCCTATTCATTCTACCTCTTGCGGGAGCTTTCATATTCAGTCTCGAAATCGCGAGACTAAAGGGAAAAGACGTATCAAAGCAGTTGGAGCAGATAGCGATGATGCCAAAACTTTTAGGCAGGATCTACAAGGAAGAGGAACCGAGGGCTTATCGACTCGCAAGAAAGTATCAGGACTGCGATCTCTTCTATGTTCTTGCAAGTGGAGCGGCCTATGCGATAGGCTACAAATTTGGACTCACGGTATTCATGGAGAACATGAGAATCAACGCTTCTTTCATGGAAACCTCCGAATTTAGACACGGCCCTGCCGAAATACTAGACGGCCATAAGCCTGTAATGGTCTTCCTTGTTGGAACTGACGAATCGAGAGACATGAGTGAGAGAGTTATAAAGATTGCAGAATCTAATGGCGCAGAGGTTATTCGGTTCGACGCAAAGGATTATGGCGACTTCGATCCGCTGTTTGCCCCGTTCCTTCTGATGATCCCCTTGCAGTGGTTTGCAGTCTATTCTGCGTACTACAGAGGCATCTTCGATCTCGATGAAAGAGTTCTCATGGGAAGAGGAAAGATGTCCACTGGCAGTCAGATAACCTGGCCATGATAAGAAAAAAACAGAGATAGTAGGTGGGATAAATGAGATTCGAGAACGTGTTGGTTGTAGATCCAATAGACGGTGAGTTTGTTGGAAGAGTAAAGATAGAAGGAAACGTGATCTCTGAAGTGGAGCGGATTACCGGAACCATGGAGTACGAGGGGATAATTATGCCGGGATTCGTCGATCCCCATACGCACGGTTCTGTGGGAGTTGACGCGCTTTCCATGAATGAGAAAGGTCTCAGGAAGTGGGAAGAGTTTCTTTATTCTCAAGGAGTGACTTACTTCCTTCCAACCACGATGTCCTCGACTCCTTCGGCTGTCCTTTCCGCAGCCAGAACGGTTAAAGACTATCTGGACGACAATCCGGAGACTTCGGTAGGGGGAGTTCATTATGAAGGCCCCTACTTAAGTCTCAAAAGGAAGGGAGCACAGAATCCAGAACTTATAAGAAGGATAAATCTTGAGGAGATAGAAGAGACCCTCATAGAGCCGGTAAGGCTAATTACTATAGCTCCAGAACTGGAACGTTTTTCACAGGCGCAAGATCTAATACAAAAACGAAATATTACTGTGTCGCTAGGCCACACAGATGCATCTTTTGATGACATGGAAAGAGCATATAATCAAGGTTGCGATAGAATCACGCACTTTCCGAACGGAATGAATACTCTTCACCACAGGGATCTGGGCTGTGTGGGAGCTGTGCTGTCGCTTCCCTTCTCCGTAGAGATGATTATGGATGGAATCCACTCCTTGCCGGGCTTTGTGAAGCTCGTTTACGACATTAAAGGCGCTTCAAAGATCATGATAGTTACCGATACGATTGACGCCACGGCTATGCCCGATGGGGAATATGAACTCGGCGGACAGAAGGTTATACTCAAGAACGGAAGACCAAGGCTCGAGGACGGTACGATAGCCGCAGCCGTTCTTGTCTTCAGCGAAGCCGTAAGGAATTTCAAAACATTTACAAACTGTTCCCTCAAAGAGCTCGCTAGAGTATCGTCTTTCAACGCCTTGAGCTCTCTGAAGATAGAGGATAGAGGAAGACTATCGAGAGGCTACAAAGCAGATCTTGTTCTGCTGAACGAGGATCTTCAAGTAAAGCAAACTGTTCTGGGTGGGAGGACTGTTTTCAAATACTGAGTAGAGTACATTCTACCTGATTTCGGGGGAATCCAGTGAAACCGATAAAAGTCTACATTATTGACAATGGAACAGCAGAGATCAAGACTCTTTCCGAGAGGATTTCCAATCTCAGGTGGAATATCCATGTTGAAACGGTTTCTGAGGATCCTTTTCTCGGAGGAAGGGCTTCAGAAAGTAATCAGTGCTTCACGCTGAACAAGTCTCTCAGGGTTAAGTATGAAGGCTTCTCAAGCCTGATAGACGATCTGATCTTTCTCGTAAGTCTTGACGATCCTTCCAGGCCGGGAAGAATTGTTGAGGCCAATAATAGTGCAGCCGAGAAGCTTGGATATTCTTATGAGGAGCTTCAAGAGATGAGTTTTTACACGATAGCAGGTGATCTTGATTCAGAGATGAGGAAGATCAGAGCCGATCTGCAGGTTAAGGGGATGTCTACGACCGATTCATTCCTTACTATGAAAAGTGGAGATAAGCTTCAGGTGGAGCTTTGCATGAAGGTGCTCGATCTAAACGAAAGCATAGTAACGATGGTCGTGGCCAGAGATACCAGTGCCTTCAGAAAGATGGCAACAGAACTTCAATGGCGAAAAAACTTCGAACGCGTGATCTCAGAGGTTTCGGGAACACTGAAGGAGTTCGAGAACATAGATGATGCGATAGATAAGGCGCTCAAACATCTCGGAGAGCTGACTTCAGCCGACAGGTCTAACGTATTCCTTCTTGATTACAGGAACGAGCTGGTTAGAAATACCCACGAATGGTGCAAAGAAAGCGTCAGAAGCGCAAAACCTTTTCTTCAGAAGATGCCCTTCAAGGAGTTTCCCTGGTGGATGAAGGAGCTTCAGAAGGGCGAAGTGCTTTCCTACGTAGTTAATGAGCTCCCTGAAGAGGCAAACAGAGAGGCCGTCGTTCTGGCTCGGCAGGGCATAGTCTCGCTAGTAGTAATTCCGATCTATTCAAGGCAAAGGCTGATCGGTTTTGTTGGCCTTGAGAGGCTTTTCGGGCAGTTTGAGTGGAGTAAAGCAGATATTGAGCTCCTTGAAGTATTCGCTGGACTAATATCGGGAGTAATCGAGTACTCGAGATTCATGTGAACGTTCATCGGCATCCTGATGTTAGTCTCTTAGAACCGTTCTGGGGTCTAGGGTTTGGTAAGAGCGTTAGAAGCTGTTCAGGGAGAGGCTGTTTGTTCCGATGCTGCACGTTCAGGTTCTTCGTCATTGGTCAAGATTCCGCAATGCTCAAGCCATAGCCGTCCTTGGGCCTTCGTCTCAGAGCTTGAACCCGTCCTTCGAAAGAGCAGTTGCGAGTTGCATGTTCCAAGTTGCAAGCATAAGAACCGCTGTGCACTTAAGAGAAAAAATCCTCTGGTCGCTGATGAAAACCACGTTGTCCGTCAACGGTCCAGAGAGAGGCCGCTGAACGCTTAAAAGCGGAGAACCCGCTGAACGCTGCTCAAAACAACGTTGTCCGTCAACGGTCCACTGTCCTCCGAAATCGTCAACAACAATCGAGAAGGAGCATGGTCGAGACGTTCGCTCACTCACAAGAAGAGCGAATTCTGAGCAGGATCATCTCGAGAATGACGGAAAGCAAGAAAAGACTCTGTCATCATACTCTTAAATCTTCCCTGGAATCTACTCACTTTGTCATCCCGTGATGCTTTTGCACGGGATCTCGCTCTTCCTAACCAAGTCTCGATAACCCGCTTCTATCAACCCGATCTTTCTAACCCGTAGTATGTAACCCGTTCCTATACTAGGCTCTTCCGCCCGGCATAGCCGGACTGGCCTCGCAAAACGGGTTTTGTGTTCTTCTAGTTTTTCTCGCCACTGCTTGCAGTGACTGGCCTTTGCCTATGGCAGAGACTGGCAGTATATCTCTCTTCTCTCGTGAACGCAGCGAACCTCTCGACAACGATATTTCTCAATGGTCTTTGTTTGCCCGCATAGCTGGAACTGGCCGCACGAAGTGTGACTTGTCTGCGTTAGCAGACTGGCCAGGCGGAGCCTTACTGGCTATTTTGTTGCTTCCTGGCGCGAAATCGTCAGCATCACCTCCCCGGATGTTCCTCCGGGCATCACTTCCTCGCG
>NZ_DIMV01000061.1:0-53178 GCF_002425715.1 Mesotoga sp. UBA5557 | reverse complement strand
GGGGTGAAATCCCCCCGGGCTACTCACCGGTTGGAAAGAGCGAGTTAAACCGGATCACCGTTGAATGGTTCTCCGTTCACCGAAGAAAACTGTTCTTAGTTCCATAGCGAGGATCTGTTCTTCGTTTTTGGTTAGGGCAATGAAGCAAGAGCATCAGAATTCCGACCAGGAGCTTTGTCGGAATGACAGCATTTGACGTTTCTTCACTTTAGGGCTTGCAACTTGCATCTTGGCACTTGCAACTGGTCTTGCTCTCTTGTCGGAGAACGGTGAACCGAGAACGGATAACCGGTTCTTATTCAGCTTGCAACTTGGAACTGAGAACTTGCAACTGATCTTTCAGCGTACAGCGGATCTTTCCAAGGGCGGCTCCTGTTTCAGAATGGCAAGCTGCGAGGTTTTCGTAGGGGACGGACAATTTAAAACCTGAGTATCCCCACAATCTGCTTCACCCGCTCTTACCGAACCGAACTCTATAACCCGGCTCACAGACTGGCTGCCTTTCTCCACGAAAATGAAAAAATCTGTGTGCGTGTGCGTTAGTTTTCAGTCTTCTCAATGGTATAATCACCACAAGTCACATAATTCATCCTACCTTAATCTAACGCAACAATGACAACTGTTCTCCAAAATCACACATCTTTCAAGGAGGTTTCTTTGAATGAGAAGATTTCTGGTTTTGATTACTGTCATCTGTGTTGCCTTTTCCGTAACCCTTCTCGCCGCCGATTCTTTCACCGTTTACACGACTCTTGAAGAGCTTGCGGCAAAAGAGCTTTTCGACAAGTATGAAGAAGTCACCGGTATCAGGGTTGACTGGGTGAGGCTCTCCGGTGGAGAGGCCGAAGCAAGGATGGAGGCTGAAAAGCTGAATCCTCAAGCCTCGATATGGGTTGGAGGAGTGGGACTGAATCATATCAGTGCAAAGCTGAAGGGTCTCACAACCCCTTATTTCTCTCGGGCGGCCGCAAATACTCCCGAGCAATACAAGGATCCCGAAGGCTATTGGATAGGTCTCTACCTTGGACCTCTGGCATTCGCCACTCACAATGGTCGTGCAGCTGAGCTAGGACTTGAACCACCGAAGGGCTGGTTCGACATACTAGATTCCAAATATGAGAATCTCGTAAGGGTAGCGAATCCAAATACTTCTGGGACGGCCTACAACCTTATTACGTGTATGATTTCTCTTTTCGGAGGGGACGAGGACCTCGCCTTCCTCTATCTGAAGAAACTGGACAGAAGCATCGAGATGTACACGAGATCCGGTTCGGCAGGAGGAAAGAGCGTTGCGATTGGAGAGATACCCTTCGCAATAGGTTATGCCCATGACATGGTCAAGCTGAAGGCCGAAGGTGCCGACATTACTATAACCGTTCCCGAAGAAGGTACAGGCTTCGAGATCGCTTCGATGTCTTTGATCAAGGGCGGACCGGATCCTGTCAATGCGAAGAAGTTGTATGACTGGATACTGACCGAAGAGGCACAGGCAATCATTGCAGGCTGGTACGTTATACCAGTTTCAAGGATCGCTCCGAAGCATCCGCTCTCTTTCAGCATGGAAGAAATCAAGACAGTTCACCAGGATTATGTCTGGGATGCTGAGAACAAAGAAAGACTGCTCGATCGCTGGACGGAAGAAATAGGTGGCGGGGTAGAATAATTGGTTGATCAGAGCAGGAGCTAGTCTCCTGCTCTTCTTCACTTTGGCTTCACCAATCAAGGTTACTCTTGGGGTGTGATCGGATTGTATTCCTGGAGAAAACTCTTATCGTTCGCGTTGATTAGTGTTTTAGTCTTTGTCGCCCTTTTCTGGATCTTCGATACATTGAAAGACTCTTTCTTTAAGGTTGTTAGAGACAACCAAAGGCAGCTGGTTACGGTTCTTGCCGAATCGGCACCAAGAGACAGGGAACTTGCCGAGGACTGGATTACCGCAGTAAGCAAGGAGTTCGACGAAGCGGAAATAATCTATGTTCACGGAGTACCCGGCTGGGATGAACTGCAGATCTTGACCCCGAACGAACAACTGAGAAGCTTCTATGAATCGAATTACAGTTCGGAGGACTTCGACAAGGGACTTGAAAGCGTCTACTATCTTGAGAACTACTACTCTTCCCTCAAGTATTCATTCGAAGGAAAGAGTGTTACGCTGGTGTTTGCACCACTGATAGACGAAACTCGTTACGACGTTACGGGCTTTCTGCTATTTCTGATGTCTGCAGAGGCTGGGGAGAATTACGCAAATCTACTAAACTTATTTATGATAGCCGCATTCGCTGTCTTCGTTATCATTTATTTCATCTCGAAATTCTTCAGAGATCCCGTAATAGGATATGTTATTCTCGGCCTTTTCTTGATGGTCGGAGTATTCGTAGCCTATCCTCTGTTTGAGGCTATCAGATTGACCTTTCTGGCCGACGGCAAATTCTCGATGCGTACTTGGGTCACAATTCTCTCTTCCAGACAGTATCTTGGTGCGCTGTGGGGGAGCGTAAGACTTGGCATCCTCACGGCTACATTCTCCACGATTATTGGGTTCATCTTCGCTTTTGTCATAAACAGAACGGCCATAAGAGGAAAGAAGTTCCTGAGCACTATGGGGCTTCTGCCCGTAATCTCTCCGCCATTTTCCCTGTCTTTGTCACTGATTTTGCTCTTTGGAAGCAACGGACTGATAACAAAGCAAATACTCGGGCTGAAAGACTTTACCATATACGGACTTGGCGGCCTTACAGCCGTACAGACTATCGGCATGTTCCCGATTGCCTTCCTCACTCTTTCGGGAGTTCTACAGGCAATCGACTCTACACTCGAGGAGGCTTCTCTCGACCTTAACGGTAGCAGATGGAAGACCTTCTCGAAGGTCACCTTCCCTTTGGCTATTCCCGGTGTTCTCAGTTCCTGGCTGCTCGTTTTCACCAACTCCCTCGCTGACTTTGCAAACCCACTGCTCCTGGCGGGATCTTACAGGGTGCTCTCGGTAGAGGCATACATTGAAGTCACAGGAAGAAACAGGCTGGGCCATGGTGCGGCTCTTTCCATACTGCTGC
Source organism: Mesotoga sp. UBA5557 (assembly GCF_002425715.1). Lineage (NCBI taxonomy): Bacteria > Thermotogati > Thermotogota > Thermotogae > Kosmotogales > Kosmotogaceae > Mesotoga > Mesotoga sp. UBA5557. Next base: position 50,125 of record NZ_DIMV01000061.1, on the reverse strand, counting down.
TTATGCCTACACTAACGGCCTTCCTAGTTCAAAGATTCTGGGTAAGCAGGAAATCATACGTAACTGTAACCGGAAAGCCCTCTTCGAGACTGAGCGATCTAGTTTCAAAGCCTGTAAAATTCGGCCTCATAACGTTTATCGTTCTCATCATCGTCTTTATCCTCGGACTGTATGGAACGATAGTGGCCGGCTGCTTCGTAGCCAACTGGGGTATAGACTACTCTTTCACTCTGAAGAACATAACGGAAGCGCTGCAGAGAGGAAGGGACGCGATTGTAGACACCTTCACCCTGTCGGCAATCGCCACACCATTCGCCGGACTGATAGCGATGATGGCTGCGCTGGTAATCGTCAGGAAGAAGTTTGTGGGGAAGAGGGTTCTTGAGGGGTTGATTCTCGCACCGTTCGCCATACCGGGGACGCTGATCGGTATCTCATATGTGCTTGCCTTCAACAAACCCCCGTTGATTCTCGTTGGAACTGGGGCAATTATCGTTATCAACTACATAATAAGGGAGCTGCCCGTCGGTGTCGAAGGAGGAGTGGCCACTCTCAGGCAGATAGATCCCGCTATAGAGGAGGCCGCGCAGGATCTTGGCGCGGATTCGACTACGGTCTTCAGGACGATCGTCTTGCCTCTGATACGTCCGGCATTCATTTCCGGGATGTCATACACTTTTGTCCGATCGATGACTGCCGTCAGTGCGATCATATTCCTGATATCCGCTAAGTGGTACCACATGACGGTTCTCATATATAACTTCTCAGAATCGATAAGATTCGGACTGGCTAGCGTTCTTTCCACCGTATTGATTATCATCGTCTTCGGAGCGTTCGGACTGATGAGACTTCTTGTGCGAAAGAACGAGTACATGGAAAAGAACGTAACTCTAAACTGATAATTGGTTTGCGAGGTGGTTGGATGTCAAAGACTTCTGTCTCAGTTAGGATCGAAAACGTCACCAAGGTCTTCAAAGATGTCAAAGGGAAGGCAGATGTTATAGCCGTTAACAATGCCAACTTTGATATAGAACCCGGTGAATTAATCACTCTGCTGGGTCCTTCTGGTTGCGGGAAGACGACGACGCTCAGGATGATCGGTGGATTCGAACTGCCCACAAAGGGAAAGATCTTTCTGGGGAATGAAGACATCACGTTTCTGCCGCCCAACAAAAGAGATACTGCTACAGTATTTCAGAGTTACGGGCTTTTTCCGCACATGAACGTCTTTGACAACGTTGCTTACGGCCTGAAACTGAGAAAGCTTCCCACAAAGCAAATAAAGGACAAAGTAATGAGCACTCTCGATCTGGTCGGCTTGAAGGATCTGGCCCAGAGGGCTCCTTCGAAACTCTCCGGCGGCCAACAGCAGCGTGTCGCCCTTGCGAGAAGCCTGATCGTGGAGCCTTCCGTACTGCTTCTAGACGAGCCTCTTTCAAATCTGGACGCCCTGTTGAGGGAACAGATGCGAGTCGAGATAAAGCGGATTCAGAAGACGCTTGGAATCACCACGATATACGTGACTCACGACAGGGTCGAAGCAATGAGTCTCTCGGACAGGATAATCGTGATGAAGAACGGTTTCATAAGGCAGATAGGCTCACCGAACGTGCTCTATGAGGATCCAAACTCAAAGTTCGTTGCGGGGTTTGTAGGAAAAGTAGCCTTCTTACCGGTGGAGGTTCTCGAGATGAATGGAACCTGCAAAGCAAAGTTTGAAGACAAAACAGTGGAGGTTGGCAAGTTCTCGCCGGAATTATCACCTGGAGAAGCCGCCGTGATTATGGCCAGACCCGAGTCTCTCAAACTCGTTGATCCCGGAGAGGGAATGATTGAAGGCCAGGTAACGACAAACATATATCTCGGTGGAAGCCTCGAATCATATGTGGCAACCGAGCACGGAGAACTCCTGGTGCAGATAGACAACCCCGCCGAAAAGAAAATTTATCCCGAGGGAGAGAAGGTTTCCATCGGCATTATCCCGAACCTGGCAAAAGTGCTGCCGAATAAGGATGAATGAGGGTAAGACCGTGGTTGCGGGTAGGAGGGAGGTTGGAAAAAGCAAAATATCAGTTCCAAGTTGCAAGTTGTGAGTTGTGAGCAAAGGCCGGGGTCAGAGGTTTGAGAATAGATGTAGGAAGATCGAGATCGTTCAGAGAATCTAACAATGCGTCATGCTGAACTTGTTTCAGCATCTCTTAAGAACCGTCCTTCGTTGCACGTCCCGGATCATGGACCAGTCCTTGGATAACATCAAGCGAGAAAGAGCATTATCGAGAGTTCGCTCAATCACGAGAAGAGCGAGATTCTGAGCAGGATCATCTCAGAATGACGCGATGCAAGAGAAGGCTATCCTCCCATGTCACTCGTACACACTCCTTACTTCATAACCCGTAAGCCTGCCCTAAAATGCTCTTGTTTGGGGCTCCTGTTTGGGGGCTCTTTTTTTGGACTACTATTCAGGGTCATCCCGTGATGCATGTGCACGGGATCTCTTTCTTCATCTTCAATGGCAAAAGTGGGGATTAACCGATTCTTGGATTCTGTACTATTATTCACGGAGATCCTTACCAAGAGCTTGTCAGGATGACCTAGAGTGCGAGTATCTGCTTCTTCGTTCTTGGTTAGGGCAATGAAGCAAGAGCATCAGGATTCCGACCAGCTTTGTCGGAATGACGGAATGCGATGTTTTTGTTCAACCCCTGGCTTATAACTTAGAACTCACAACTTACAACTGATCTTTCAGCGTACAGCGGCTCTTGAGAAGCCAGTCACCTTTGGTGGCCAGTTCCGCTTCGCGGGCAAAACAAAAACAATCGAGAAAGAGAGCATAGAGAGGTTCGCTACGCTCACGAGAGAAGAGAGAGAGGGAAGTCAGTCTGCTGACGTAGGCTTCTTCTAAGTTTTGCAACTTGGAACTGACAACTTGCAACTGATCTTTCAGCGTATAGCGGATCTTCAAAAGCCAGTCACTGCAAGCTGTGGCGAGAAAAACTACAAGAATGCCAAACCGATTTGGCAAAGCCAGTTCTACTTCGCGGGCAAAGGAGCCGTTGCGTTCACGTGAAGATCGAGATTCTGACCTGAAGCTTTATCAGAATGACGGGATTTGACTTTTTCTTTACTTTAGGGCTTGCAACTTGCATCTTGGCACTTGCAACTGGTCTAGCTCTTGTCGGAGAACGGTGAACCGAGAACGGATAACCGGTTCTTATTCAGCTTGCAACTTGAAACTGACAACTTGCAACTGCTCCATCTCGAGGACGGCGGACCGTTGACGGGCAACGGTGTTTTTCATCAGCGACCAGCGGCTCTTGAGAAGCCAGTCACCTTTGGTGGCCAGTGTTTGCTTCGCAAAGGCCAGTCTCGCCTTAGGTGTGACTGGCCAGGCGAAGCCTGACTGGATTGCGTCAGCAGACTGGCGTGTTCTTGCCTTCGAATGCCTTGACTGAGTTGGGCTAACAAAGTAGAATGAATTCAGCAACGCTATATGCCGTTTTTGGAGGCGATTCTGATGTTGGTTTTAGCTCATAGGGGTATGGGGAAGGGCAGATACGAGAATACGCTGAAGTCTTTTGAGGAGGGTCTGTCCTTTGGCGCACATGGCATTGAGCTCGACGTAAGGCTTACGAAGGACGGCGCAGTGATCTTGAATCACGATCCCGATCTCAAGAGAACTATGGGATTGGATGTCAAGCTATCTGAAACGACACTGGACGAACTGGACAAGATGGACCTGATTGGATTTGATTCTCTAACTACTCTCGAAACGGTTTACAAAGAGCTCCCCGAAGAGACATTTATTGATGTCGAAATCAAGGCCGTTGAAGCCGTCCCTCAAGTAATAAAGATTATCAAGAGGTTTGATGCGGTTGAGAGAACAATGTTCTCCTCTTTTCATCATGATTGTTTGCTTGCATTCACCGAGGAGTTCTTCGGCAATCCAATGATTGCACCTATAATAGATAAAGAGATCCGCCAAGTCGGCGGCGAAGAGTATCTGGCGGGCGTCATAAAGAAGTACAAGCCCTACTCAGTAAATCTCAATAAAGATCTCTTCGAATATTTGGGACTGGAAAAGGGCCTCTCCATGTTGCGGAAGGTACGTGAAGGCGGAACCAAAATTTCACTCTGGACGCTGAACGATCAGAATTTGCTCCTCAAGGTCAGGGAAGTCTGCGACTTTTTGATCACTGACTGTTCTGATAAGATGAGGGAGGTAGTATGAAGAAAAATATACGCAAAAGCCTTATTGTCACCTTTCTAATCTTAACTTCACTGACGATGCTTCTTGTATCCTCTTGCGGAGAGAAGACAGTCCAGCCCGAAGAGCAAATATCGCTTTCTCGGGAAGAGATTCTTGCTCTTTCGGGAATTGAGGAGAGTGAGATCGATTTCAGAAAGGTCAAGCTAGACGTTTCAGGAAAACCTCAGCTTACTATTGCCGTTTACGACGGGGAAGGGAGAGAGATCTTCTCAAAGGACTTCCCTCAAAGTGAAGTTAAGGGAGGCTACGTTACGGTTGCAGTGATCAAATCAGAGGTACTCGATGCCTTGCGATTTCTATATGGCGTGACCGACTCGAAGGGAAGTTTCTTCCCAATAGTTCAGGACTTGCCGTACTTCCAGTATCAGAACGTTGTTGTCAACAACGCCGATGTTCCAAGAATATCTTCAAAAGGAGAGTTTAGATTGTCTAGCGTAACCTTCGGTCAGGAAAGGCAGGAGGTTTTTCTAAGAGTGAAGTAGACTCGATACTTCGGAAGGGGATTGACTTGAAAAGGCTTTTCGTGGTGGTGATTCTTATGGCTTCTTTAATGGCATTCGGAGCAAGCTTGCCCAAAGAAAGGATTCGAAGTGCCCTAAGTATTCTTCAAGAGCTTTCGGAAACGGAAGACAGTGGATCTTTTGCTGAGTTGATGAGTAAGTCTAGCGGAATAGTGATTTACCCTGAGATGGTGAAAGCCGCGCTTGGATTCGGCGGGCAGTTCGGAGAGGGTTTTCTGCTCAAGAGAGGAGAAGATGGCCGCTGGTATGGACCGTTGTTTCTCAAGCTGTACGGTATAAGCTACGGATTTCAGGCCGGCGTTCAAAAGAGCGGTCTGGTGCTTGTCATTATGAACGAGAAGGGCATTGAAGGTTTTCTAAGCAATAACGTTACCCTTGGCGGAAGCGCCTCGATTTCGGCCGGGCCTACGGGCAAGACCCTCTCTGCAGATACTGATTACAAACTAGAAGCTGCCATTTACTCTTATTCAGTTAGTAACGGCATCTTCGCCGGTGTATCACTGGGCGGTTCGATTGTACGCCAGGACACCGAAACAAACAGGGATTACTATGGGCTATCGCTTACTCCCACCGAGATTATTGAGAGGGAAGCAAGCGGAGTGGGAATCGAAGAGCTTGTTGGATTTCTCAATTCATTGATTGGCCCCAAAGAATAGCCTTGCGCTTTAGCAATAAGAAACTGCAATATTCCGAAAAGCAAATCGGGTCTCAACTTCGATGCTCAGGTTTGAGAGCTTCTGTTTTTTCGATATCCAGCCTTCACGTACTATAATGGCACCAAGGTAGTTCTTCCTTAGTGAGATAGGGTAGGTGAGGTTTTGAGACTTCTCTTGGTTCTGTTCATTGCTCTTGTAGCGGTTGGTCTCGCTGTGAATATCGAAACGATTGAGAGCCTCAAGGGCAGCTGCCATAGTGCGGATTCTAAGGGCTTTGAGATGGAAGGCGGCAGCTCCGCAACCGTTACTGCAATTCCCTATGAAGCCGTCTCGGAACTGGGCATCCCGATCGATGATCTAGTGGGGCTCTTGTTTTTTGAGCTGCCGGAGAACTCTTCGGAAGTATCGTTTCTAAATGTTACTGTGACAGGGAAATGCAAACGTGGCGAACCTGTGAACGGGATTTGGGCAGATCTTTATGTAATTGGGGAAGGGTTTCTTGTTCAAACTGCAAGGTATGATCCATTTATTCTGATAGATTCAAATAGACTAGTAGTTGCTCTTTCGAGTTATCTCGATACGTCAGTTTACTATTCGGTTGTTCTGAACGGAAGTAGAGCAACCTTCAAATGGGAGTTCAACGTTGACTAATGATGTAGTTAGACGATCGCATTCAGAGAATAGAGCGGAGAAAGTAAATGAGAAAGCTTAGCAGAAAGATCTCACTACAGTTCCTGCTCTTCGTTCTTGCGGTGCTAACTTTGCTTGTAACGTTGCTGGCGATCACTTTCATCCAAACAGCAACCGATGAGTACAAGAGCTATCTAACCGAAAAGAAACAGTCTGTCTTTCAGTGGTTCATAGATCTGCGCAGAGATCTGAAACTCTTTGTCGATCGTTACGCTCTCGAGCATGTCCTAGAAAGTGGGTATGACATTCTCGTTCAACTCGGTGATGAGAGAGAGATAATTCTTAACAGGTCGGCTCTTTCCGACGAAGAGATTGATAAGATCGAAAGGTCGGGAAACGGATTTAAGATGCTTGAAAGGCAGCTCGTGTACTTCTCTACAGTAGTCAGCAATGAAGTTCCGTACCTTGCAGGGATTATCTTCGACAACAACGATATCGAGAGTCTTTCGTCGTTTATCGGACAGGATGGGATTGCCTTCCTGCTAATCGGCGATTACTTTGTTATTCCGAGAGAGTTCTCGGACTCAGGATTATATGTGAGGACTGTTCTGGATGAGGAGAAGTGGTCGGAAGAGACACCTTTCACTGTCAGAGAACCCAGACCGACTTTCTCTTTCTTCTCGTCTGGTTCTCTGTTCATTGTGGACAAGGTCTCAATTGGGGGCGCAGATATCTATGTGCTGCAATCACAGGGCCTCCTCGTCAAGCTAAGAAACAGACTGCTTCCGATTATCAGCATCGTTGTCCTGGGTGTCTTCGGTTTTTCCTTCGTACTTTCATTCTCGCTAAACGCTCATATATCCAAAGCCCTTTCGGAATTGCTGAAGGGATTTGAGTCGATAAAGAAGGGGTCGTTTTCCAGAGTCAAAATCAATTCGAATGACGAGCTTGGCGAGATAGCCTCTGAACTCAACAACACCATGGTCTTCATAGAGAGGACACTGGACAGATTGAAGAATTCCAACGAGCTCCTGAGAAAAGTATCTAAAGAGGCCCAGCAGGCAAGTAAGATGAAATCGGAGTTTTTGGCGAACATGTCACACGAGATGCGGACTCCAATGAACGCTATCCTTGGGTTCGCCGAGCTTCTTATGAACGACGAGACGAACCTCGAAAAGATGAAATACCTTAAGACTATCTATAGAAGCGGTGAACACCTTCTAAGCCTTATCAACGATGTGCTTGATCTCTCCAAAATTGAAGCGGCCCGTTTCGACCTCATGATCTCCCCTTACAGCCCATCGAAACTTGTCAATGAGCTTACTGAAACTTACCTGCCGATGGCCTATTCTAAGGGTCTGCATTTTGCAAACAGCGTAACGGAAAGAGTCCCGGAGTATGTAGATGGTGACGAGTTCAGGATGAGGCAAATCCTGACCAATCTGATTTCCAACGGACTGAAGTTTACCGAGAAGGGATACGTCTCGATACTGCTTGATTATGATGGAAAGTATCTCATATATACCGTTCAGGATACAGGCTTCGGGGTCTCCAGGGACGAGCTGGAAGAGATATTTGAGCCATTCATTCAGGCAGACGGAACCATGTCCAGAAAGTTTGGTGGAACGGGTCTAGGTCTTGCAATAACCAAGAAGATAGTTGAGCTCATGGGGGGAACGATCAGATTCGAGAGTAAGGTTGGGGAAGGATCTAAAGTGACCGTCAGAATACCTTCGCAGGTTTCTAAAGAAGCTCCAAAACAAAAGGAGAGAGCCGAAATCCCTATGGCCGGAAAGGTCATTCTCGCATCTGACGATGACGATTTCTTGATTATTGTCGGCTCCATGCTAACGAGAAACGGCATTCATTATCAACCCGTCAAGAACCTTACAAATCTCTCCAGAGCGGTTAAGGATCTCGGCGCATCACTTGCGATCGTAGACACTCCAAAAAAAGCTAGCGAGGCCCTTACTGCCCTTGATGGTATCTACGACGCTTCAATTATCGCAATCACGGATGCTGCCAAAGACGAAGTCCAGTTCGGCGACAGAGTAGATGAAGTTATCCAGAAGCCGGTAAGAGAAGAGGAGCTGATGAAAAGTATAGGCAACTACTTCGAACTCGCTCCGAAAGCAGGCAGTGAGAAGTACAGGATTCTGCTGACCGAAGACAACGAGGCCAACCAGTTGTTGATAAAGGAAGTGCTGGAGAAAGCAGGATATTCGGTCGATCTGGCAAGCAATGGCAAAAATGCTGTTGAGATGATACGGAACAACAAGTACAATCTCGTTCTGATGGATATGCAGATGCCGATCATGGATGGATACGAAGCCACAAAGGTATTGAGAGAAGAGGGCTACAAGATTCCTATAGTAGCTCTGACTGCCCATACCATGCAGGGAGATGAGGAGAAAACCATAGAAGCCGGTTGTGACGGCTTCCTGGGTAAGCCCGTGAGTCAGTCTGATCTTCTCGAGGTAGTTCGCTATCATCTTGGCATCTATGGCAAGACCGGCAAAAAGAGAGATGGAGAACAGGCAAGATCTTACAAGGCCAAGCATACGCAAGACAGCATCTCTCTCTTCGCTAAGGATATGGGCTTGTCGTTCGAAGAGGCCTCGGCGATGTTCGAAGAATATGGGGAACACATCCACAAAACCATTGACGAGATTCAGAACGCTTTGGAAAGAAGAAACTTCGACTCCATCTCCAGAGACGGACACAGCCTCAAGGGCTCCGGAAGAATGTACGGCGTTGAAGAGCTGTCTGAAGTTGGATTCAAGCTTGAAACAGCAGGAAAGAGCGGAGACGACAAAACGATTGCAGACTGTATATTGGAGCTTAAGAAACTCTATAGAAAACTCTGGGCGTAGTGCTGGCCGAAGTAACCTGAGGACGTATCACTTTGTTTTTCTCGAAAGCTTCTCTGTCAACTTTGATTCAAGTCTGCTAGAGCTAAGAATCGCCGGTATTATTACAAGTGTGGACATAGAACTGATCGCCATATTAAAAATCGTTAGCAAACCAAATACCGAAAGGTTAGAAATCTCGAAAAAGCGAGAACTGCAATCCCGAAATCAGAGTCGCCGCATTCACCGGCAACGCATGGCCCCCGGTTCTTGAAGCTTTGCTAGAAACCTCCTGAAGACGCAGCCCCATCTTGAGATCTGATATTACTCTTTCGATGAAGTGGATCGCATAATCTATTCAGACTCCCACTGAAATGCTAGCCACGAGAACAGTTGCCGCATCAAGCGAGCCCCCTAGAATACCCATGGTCCCCAGACTGAACGTAACGGCAAAGAAAAGGGTAGCATGGCCATTGATCCCACCAGGAGAGAAGAAAACATGAGCGATACAAGCGACCATACGACCAGAACCGAGAATGCGAGACTGATCGCCTGGCTTCTGGAGAAACTCTCCATGTGAAGCTGAATAATACGGGGGTGTGCACTTAAGGGTGACGGTGAATTCCGCTGGAAGTATTTCCCTAAGGCCGTTCTCAACGCGGACAAGAGTTCGGGAGATGTCTCTTGCGTTGGTATTTCTTATGTAGGTGTGAATTGCTGCTCTTGACGAGTCTTGACTAACGGAGCCCTGATAACGGTCCCCGCAATCATACCTCTAAGAAGGTTCGGTTGCACTTGAGTCGGCAGGCCAGAATAGAAGCTCTCAATCAGATTTGCAAAAGTTGAGGTCTTCGAGAGAATATTAAAGCCCTCCAGGGAACTTTCCAGATCATTCAGAGTATCTATGAAGGCCGGTGTCAGTACACCGCCCGGCTGGTTTGAATCAACGACTTTCAGGAGGAAGGAGCAGCCACCATACCTTTCCTCAAAGGCCTCTACTTCCTTTGAGACTTCGTTCCCCTTCCTGAAATATTCCGAAAGATTCGACTTGAACTGCAAGTTAGCAATTCCAAACGCGCACAACTACCGCCAGAATTGACAGATATGTCACCGGTTTTCTGTGTCTGGATACTGAAAGAGAGAGTCTGTGGAGCAACCTTTCTATGAGCGGCTCCTTGAGTCCTCTTTAGGTGGCAATCACAAACCTAGTAGTTGGCAAGACTTTAATAAGCGCAAGGACGGCTAAGAGTGAGAATATCATAGCGTAGAGAATCCCGAATACGCTGAAATAACCGAATTCATGCATTAGAATCACGCTTGAGAAGGCGAGAGAACCAACCCCCCCGCTGTGGTTAGCGAGGTCATCACAACCGGCAGAATCATTGATTTCATCGTCTGCATTATCGCCTCCCTCTTTACCGAGCCCCTCAAGATCTCCACTCTGTACCAGCTGAATATGTGAATACTGTCGGGGCAGCCCATGGCTATCAAAAGAATTGGAAGAACTGCACTCACAATAGTGAGTGGAGTATCCGTCACTGCCATTAGTCCGAGAGTCACCGTCACACTTGAGAGCACTGTGATTGCCGGTGTTAGAACACCGCAACACTCCTGAAAGTGAGAAAAGTCACGAGAAAGGCAATGACTATGGCTATCGGAAACAGCAGGAGAACATCTGCAATGACAGTGTTGTCAACTGAATAACCCAGAAATAGTTCGCCCGTCAATCTAAATCTGTCCGCGCCACACTGTGAATCGAGTGTCTTCTGAATTCCCTGAATAGCCGTTTTTCCCCTGCTGCCCAGTCCGCCTAGTACATACAGTTTCACGAGGGCGGCGTCGCCTTTTGAGCTTGCCGCGAAGTAGCTATCAAAACTCTTTTCGAGCAACTTCCTGAAAGCCTTGACTTCCTCGACCGTAAGTGGAACCTGGTCGTAACCGGAACTGTCCTTATGGCCAGACCCTGAAGAGTGATATAGGTTGTATCAAGAGGGCTCAGAGCCCTCGAAACATTTGGAATTTGTCTTATGGTCGAGATTGTCTCGGAGAGTTTCCGCCATGAGGCGGGATCATCCATGTTTCTTAGAAGCGCAAGGTACAGCGGCTCCCAGACAGAGAACTCTCTGGCGGCCAGTTCATTCTCCCTTATGACTCCCTCGGAGTCCGAGGCAAGATTGTCGATATTTGTTTCAAATCTCAATGAAGTAACCCTCAATCCGAAAAGAACTGTGATAGAAAGAAACGCAAGAATTGCCAACTATGGAAAGGTTATGCTGAAAGGCATCAGTCTTTCCGATGCTTTCAAAAAGATTCGGGTTATGAATGGCTGCTTCCCGGCCTCTAGTCTTTTCAGCTTCTCCAGCCCCCCAAAGAGGCGGTCGATTATTGATATGATACCATTGAGAATGTAGGTTGAAACATTTCGTCCTTGATAGTGATCGGCTTTCAACGTGTTGGAAATAAAAGCGACCTTCCAGGGTTCGCGGAGCTTTGGATCAACGTTTATTCTAGAGCAGTTAATATGGAGGGAGATGCAGGTTGGATATTGCCGGAAGAATCAGAGGTGGTCTTCTTCACCTCCCTGAGTTCAGTTGCAAACTCCTCTTTTGATGCATCGTTTTTGCTTTGAGTAGCTTCAGTCATGTTATATTGATTAGTCGGATAGTTAGCCCGGGATAGAGGAAAGTGAAGGGGATCATGGACCCGGCCCGAAGTTTTGGGCTTCCACAGAGGTTTTTCCTATAAGGGAGGAGAGATATATGAGCACAGTCTATTTCACGGATATCGATACTACTCCGCAGATGGGGCTCCTGAAAAAGGTTGAGGCTCTTCTAAAGAGAGCGAAACTTGAAGAAGTGGTGGAAAAGAACAGGCTGGTTGCCGTTAAGCTCCACTTTGGAGAGTACGGAAATCTCGCATACATCCGTCCAAACTTTCTGAAGGTTATAACGGATCGGATCAAGGAACTGGGAGCCGTGCCTTTTTTGACAGATGCCAACACCCTTTATAAGGGCAGCAGATCCAATGCTGTAGACCATATGAAAACCGCTTCACTGAACGGCTTCACGATGGAATCTGTGGGTGCTCCAGTTGTAATTGCAGATGGCTTGAGAGGTTCAGACGAGATTGAAGTGGAGATTGACGGCGAGTACATAAAGAAGGCGAAAATAGCATCGGCAATCGCTCTGGCTGACTCCCTGGTAGTCGCAAGTCATTTCAAAGGACATGAACAGACGGGATTTGGGGGAGCTCTTAAGAATATCGGAATGGGAGCAGCCTCAAGAGCGGGAAAGATGGAACAGCACTCCGAATCTAAGCCCGTTGTTAGAGAGTCAAGATGTGTGGCCTGCAGAATGTGCGAAAGGAACTGCCCAACAGGAGCAATCACCGTTGAGAGAGTCGCAAGAATTGACTATGAGCTCTGCATTGGCTGCGGTCAATGCATCGCTATGTGCAACTATGGCGCGATGACGGCCGGACCTGGAGGAACCCCCGAATCGCTGAGCAAGAAGATCGCCGAATACGCTCTCGCCGCTACGAAGGGTAAGAAGGCCCTTTACATCTCCTTCATCAACAATGTATCACCCGATTGCGATTGCTGGCACATAAACAGGCCCCCGGTGGTTGATGATATTGGAATAGTCGCCAGTAGAGATCCCGTTGCACTGGACAAGGCATGCATAGATCTTGTAGTAGCAAAGCTGGGATACGATCCTTTCGAAAGGGCCCACCCCGGTATCACATGGAGTTATCAACTTGAACACGCTGAGAAGATCGGCCTTGGCAAGACAGAATACAAACTCGAGAAAGTAGCCTGTTTCGGTGGGTAATAGTTCCGTGTTTGATCAGAGACCCGGCTCTTGGATCAGAGTGGCTCCTCTACAAGTTCTCGAATAATCGTGCTCAGTGTTTCAAAGCTGAATTTCCGGCTTCCTAGCTCGAAATTGCTTTCTGTTACTTCCCTGTATCTCTCCGGATCGAAGAGAAGTCCGAGCGTATCCTCGCTCGCTCTCTTTAGATTGAGTTCTGGAACTTCAACCAGTCCTTCTATATAGCTGTACTGATCGCCTAGATCCACAAAGGAGATTCCACTGTCCTGAATATCGCTCTTGAAGACACTGTATCTAAAGAGGGCAATCGGTTTTCTGGCGAAAAGGGCTTCTAAAAGCTGATTACCCCAGCCTTCATAAACGGTTGGATATACCACGATATCTGCGATACTATACGATTCGAAGAATGACTGCTGAATCGATGATGTCAGAGAAGAGATATCGATTACTTCAACACCCAACCTTGAAGCGAGACTATCCAGCTTATTTCTGTAATTCAAAGACTGTTTCTCCGTCAACCCGGTCAAGACAAGAACCGTCCTTCCGGTGAAAACCTTATTGCTGTACAACTTCTTTCCGACAAAACCCTCTGCAATCTTTCTAAACTCGGCCGTGAGCCTTATTGCTGTCTCAACCGCCTTTCTCTCTGTTATCCTTGTCGCCTGTAGAAATACGATGTCTCCATCGTCTATCCCGGCTGCGCTTCTAAATTTCCGATTGTTCTCTTCCGACACCCAGCTCATACAGCGAAAGTCCATAACATTCGGCACGACCGTGGCCCGAATGCCTCTCCTTGCCAATAGGTCTGAAGCGGAGATCGAGTTTATTGCCAAGTTCCTCACGTTCTCAAGATCCGGCGGGAAGTTGTTATTCAGTAATTCCATGACACTTCCGTATGGGCTTCTGTAGTAAGGGCGGTCCCACCAGAAATCGTGATTGTGGGAGATGAAGGACTTTCCGCTCTCCTCAGCAAAGTCGTGCAAAGCCAACCCCGAAGGTATTGACCACCCGAGAGACCAGATATTGTTTGGAATCACAAGATCGTATCCAGAGAGAGCGTATCTGAAACTGCCGAGAATCTGAGAGGTCCGTATTGAAAGCTCCTCACGAATCTCCCTTTCGGTAGCCGGTTCATGGCCGTAGAGCTTCAAATTCAGCTTCTCATTTGCCTCGTCGTTGTACTCGATCTCGGGAATAATTACATCTACTCCCGGGGCAGCATTCCCGGCGACAATATCCACCTCATGTCCCATTCCGGTAAGTACTTTCTTCCACTTCTCCATTTCCAGAGAGACGCCGTCCATCAAACCAGCCCTATAATGAATCAATCCTATTCTGATAGAAACACCCCATTTCTAAAAGCATATTTCGATACCAATATCCTACATTCCCACTCCAATGTCAATAGAATGGTAGCAAGCACGTATCGTTTTGTAACCGGTGACAAAGATGCTAGAATCCATTGAGTTTTTCCAGCTGAAACTGGTCAAAGTTTCTTGCAGGCATAGGAATAGAGGTGATGTTTTGAAGAGTGGTGTGGTGCTCTCCGGATGCGGAGCAGAAGACGGAACGGCAATCGATGAAGCGATACTGACCTTTCTTGCTCTGGAAAGAGCGGGAGCAGAGATCATCTGTGTTTCCCTTGACAAGGATCAATACGAGGTATTCAATCATCACACGAGGAAGTCGGCAGAACTTGATCAGAAGAGGAATCAGCTCATAGAATCGGCCAGAATTCTGAACCGCCCGGCGAAAAATATAGAAACAATCACTGAAGATGAGTTCGACCTGCTTGTCATTCCTGGTGGAAATGGTGTACTCAAGAATCTATCAACCTTCGTGGACGAAGAGGATCAGTTCAGAGTGAACAACGGGCTACAAAAACTTCTTGCCGGCTGTTTCATCAAGAAGAAGCCTATGGGCGCGATCGGAGAAGGGGTCTTTCTGATCGAAAGATCTCTGAAGGGCATTGCCGAAAACCTAGTAATCACGGCTTCCGGAAACACAAGTGAGAGAGTGAATGTAGTTGAAAGGCTTGCGATCGATCACGTTCCTTGTGAAAAGGGAGAAGTCTGCATCGACAGATCTAGCAGAGTCGTCACGGCCTCGCTTTTAGAACATGGAGAGAGTCTTCTGGAGAAGAACTCTACCATCGAGAAACTCGTCGAAAAGCTTTTGGAAATGCTATGAGAGAAATCAGCGGCAGGCAACTTACTCACTCCGTTTTTTTAAAACCTGTAAAGAGAAACTCATTCACTCCGAAGACAACCAAGGCTATCAAGAAAGGAGCGATGTAAAAAACTATCCTGTAGAGAATGAGCGTGGCCATCAGAGCATCTGCCTGATAGGCGGGGGAGAGAATGACAATCGTGAGTGCTTCGAAGACTCCCAAGCCACCCGGTACCTGACTCGAAAGGCCGGCGAACTGTGAAAGGAGGAAGACGCCAAGCACCTCGAAATAACCGGTTCCAGCGGGTAGAAGCATGAATAGCACGCCGGCAGATAGCAGCCAGTCAAAAACCGATATTCCGGTCTGAACTAGAGTGAAAGACCTTCCTGGAAGAGTGAAGCTCCTACCCTTGATTCTGAACGGACGCTGCCTGAGACTCACAAGAAGAAAGTAAAGCACATACAAACCGACACAGACTACTCCGATGACCTTGAGCGATCCGAAGGGCACCGTTACGGCTTTCTGAAGAACCGGGGGCCATACTGTGAATAGTATCCCTGAAAGAGCGAAGAAACCAAGCCAAAAAGTTAGATAGTTGAGGATTATTATTGCGAGAATCTTCCCTCCTGAGATGCCCCACTTCCCATATAACCTGAAGCGGACGCTTGTGCCCGAAAGAAACGTGAAACCGATATTCTTGCTGAAAGTGTATCCAACGAACGAAGCAAGAGCCGTCGAGCTGATCTTCAATTTTGCTCCTGCTCTTCTGGAGGCGATCAGGTCGTAAAAGGTGAGGTTGAGATAAGTAAGAAAGGTCAAAAAGATAGCCAAAACGAACCTTGAAGCGGGAATCTCCCCGACCTTTGCGAAGATGTCGCTTAGTGTGTATCGTCTCAACTCGCTGACTAGAACGAATACCGAAACACTGAATAATGCGATTCCCAGAAAGGGTAAAAGCTTTCTGAAAGAGAGCACAAATCTGTTCAGAGTACTCACTAGAGAATCACTTTTGGGACTCTCACCCTTACGGTTACCAGAGGATTTACCACTTGACTTATCATCAAATCACAGCAGACACTCGTAAGCATGTAAGCCTTCTCTCTGGGAATAGACTTCCAGTCGGAGATGAATTCAATAGCTCTCTTAACTGCTCCATGGCTTGCTTCTTCCAGTGTCTTCGCACTGAAGAGAAGATAGAAGGCCTCCTCGTTTTCGACCGTGGGACTGTCGACGGGCATCTTATCTATATCCACCGTTAGCTTCACATTGGCTCTTATTTCGATTCCGGATCCGCCGACTTCTCCGTCTCCCATCCTTGCGTGGACGTCTCCGAGCGAGAGATTTCCTCCCTTAACGAACACCGGCAGATATACTCTCGACCCTGCTACTATATCCCGGGTATCGAGATTTCCTCCGTGCCTTCCCGGAGTTGTACAGGGAATCGACTTATCTGCAGGTGAATTGCCGATAACGCCTATCATCGGCTTTATCTCAATTCGCTCTCCCATGAACGACGCGTAATTGCCCTGAATCTTCACTATCTCGGTAACACAGCTCTTTGAAACATTTTTGACCGGTCCCCAGGCAGGGCAGGTCTCGACGACTCCCTGATCGTCCAGCTCTATGCTCTCTATACTGACTACTATCGTGTCACCCGGCGTCGCTCCCTTCACTGCGATGGGCCCGGTGGCCGGATTTACATGAGTAAAGTCGAAGTCTCCCCCAACGGTCTGAGACTCTGAAACGATCTTATGGCAGAAGCAATCCTCCGTCTCCACAATTACCGTATCACCCGGGCTCACCTCCAGAACGGGCTTGTGTTCAGGCGACATATCGTACACTACTCTGTCTCTTCCAATTCTGTGTAACACGGGACGCACCTCCATTGACTGATATTGTCTCAATACTACCTCGACGTTGTATTAATCCAAAGAGATATCATATGTTTATTATAATCAGGGAGACCAGCACCATTCCCAAGGAAATCATCTCAAGCTTTTTGAGCTTTTCGCCGAAGATCAACAGACTCCCCAAACTTATCATGACTACGCTGCCGGCACTGTATATGGGGAAAACCACCGAACCCTTTATTTCCTCAAGGGCCATTATGAGGAAGAACGAAGAAAAGAGATTGGGAAGCCCCACAATCAGCCCTACAAAAGCTTCTCTTTTCATTGCCGGTTTTCCAGACTTCTTTAGAAAGATCGCGCTTATTATGAAGGCGCTGGCAAAGACGCTGAAGAGAAAGATGCTTTTGTAACCGCCCACGGTGTAGTTCTGGAAGAGCTTATTCATGAATTCGGCAAGTCCTCCAGTAATAAACAACATAATTAGAGCAGGTTTGAAGTTTCTTCTGGTTGATCCGAATGGGTTGTTTACAAGAATTATTGAGAATATCGCGAGAGATATCCCGACCCACTGGATAGCTTCAGGGTATTCCTTCCACACCAGAAGCGACAAAAGCATTGGGATTAGAATTCCCAGTTTGCCGAAAGCACCGGAAAGACTTGCCCCGCTCTCTTTAACGCTCTTCTGATAGAAGAGGAACGAAAGAAAGAAGAAAAGCCCCGCTACCGGCCCCAGCGATAAGCCCCAGACGGCGCTGCTGGTAAGGCTGAAGACTTCACTCCCCTTTACTATTACTTCGTTCAAAGAACCTCCACCCGGACCTAGAGCAGGCCGTTCTATCACAATCATGACAAGAGCTATAAGAAAGGCACTTAAGTAATTGTAGGTAGTAACCGCAAGTCTGTTGTAGCTCTTTCCCTCGGTCACCTTGAAAACCATAGCTATCGAAGAACTGGATAGAATCGCCAGCAGAAGATAGATCACTTCACCCTCCCTAACCGATATAACTGTCTCTATGATCGAACGGTGTAATATATTCTTAGCAAGCAAATCAATTATGCCACAGTTCTCCATACGGGATGGTGATTAGATAGCCGAAAGATTGATCGAAGTCTTCACGGGATAAGATCCCGAAGAAAATCTCAGAGAAATGCTGGAAGAGAAATCAGTCATCGGATACTGGACAGTCAAGACCTCAGAAAAGTTGTGGCAAACGAAGATACTCGCGCTAGCCGAAAACAGCGAGAAGATTCTCTACTCACTTGATCGGCGTTTTGGCCAGGGCGATACTCCTTTTCTTCGTCAACATTGTCTGCATAAACCTCGCCTCGATAATCACATTTAGGCTTCAAGGGATAGGACCGCGCTCATGGTGGGAGGCGAACAAGGCAGGTAAAGCCGTCAAGGTGACGATAATTGGCTGGCTGGTCGTTCTTGGATTACTTGCGCTGTCCTTATTCCTGAGCAAGGCACTGTAAGAGGGTAACATATGTTACCGCTCAGAAGCCAAATTTCGGCTAAGATAATACTAGATCAAAAGCGAGGTGATGGAGATGCGGAAAAGCTCAATAGAAAAAGGGAAAGTCGTGCTTGACAAGTCAGGTCTCAAGGGTCGGATTATCTACGACAAAGAGACTGCACAGGCAGTCATTATAGATATTAAAAGGGGAAACGAGTTAGCCGAGCACAAGACTCCGGTAGATGTATTCATTCTAGTTCTAGCCGGAAAGGGAATAATCACTGTCGGCGAAGAGAAGTACGAGGTAACGAAAGACGACATCATAGACAGTCCGAAAATGATCCCGCACGGAATAATCAATACCGGAGAGGAGCCGATGCGCGTTCTGGTAGTGAAGGCGCCGCATCCATAGACATTAATGCCGGGTCTGACTTTTTCGACCCGGCATTTGATTTGTAAAGCCTTCAGTTCATCGCGGAACAGAATTTTCCAGCTATATCGTCGGAGTTCTGATTATAGGTCTGCTTCCTCTGTTTATGCCGTTCTTCTCATAGATCATTATCTCAAAGGGAATCCTGAAACTGAGTAGACCCAACGCATCCTTCATGCTCCCAAGGCTTCTGTCCCTCGAAAAGTTGATCAGCGTTATACCCTCTTCCCAGGCGCATCTGTGAATCTTTCTTACGGTCCTTCTGGCGCTTCGGATATCGCCCCAGTCAAAGAGAAGAACGTCCCAGGACCTCAATCGCTCATTCATCCTCGGAATCCTTACCAGCGGCGAAAGAGTTCTCTGAGCCAGAAGCTGGAATGCCCTCAATCCCTTTGAAAGTCGCGTAATTCCGAAATCCTGCTCGCCGCTCGTGTCGAGAACCAGGGCGGACGCCCCTTCCGTCTTGAACAACCTCAATCTTTTCTCTGCAACCATAGACTCAAAGGCCTTCGTACCCTGAAGGAGGAAGTCACGATCCTTCTCGAGAGGTCTGTACAGGTCCAATATTGTTTCGAGGTCTACCTCCCTTTCCACAAAAACCGACTTCTCCCGGGAGGTCTTCCTCACCGGACAGGCGAAGAAGTCCAGTGTAGCCGTAGTCGAGAAACCCATGTGTTCCAAGATCTTCTTCGAGGCAACGTTGTCGGCCTTGACCGACGCATATCCGAAATCGAAATCCGTGGGGCCAAGGAGATTCTGCAGTTCCTGGATGATCGATCTAAGCCAGCGGGCGACCTTGAGCCTGTATTTCGGATTGGTGCGCAGTCCGAAGAGATATATTGCTTTCTTGATTTCCCCATTGACTATCAATCTGTCGATTCCAACACCGATGCATCCGATAATGTCGTATGCGTCTTCGGCAATCATAATAAAGCCCTCTTCAAAGTACTTCAGTCTTTCAAAGAAGTCTTTTCTGAAAGCGACGAGCCAGATATTCCCCTCCTGAGCCGATTCTTGCTCTATCTTGAGGAGCCTTTCGTTGTCATCGATTGTGGCGAACCTTACATGTATGTTTCCTGCGTTTTTGTTTTCCATCAACGACTCATATCTTCAGGTGGGAATCGAACCATTCCAGTATTGCCCTCAAACGCTTTTCCCTGTGTACGGGGAGGCCTCCTCTGGAAAGCTCGTGGTTCTCCTTAGGGAAGAGCACCATTTTGGCCTCTTTTCCGAGATACCTTAACGCCGTGAAGAACTGCATCGCTTCGGGGACCCAGCATCTGTAGTCTTCAAGGGAGTGAATGAAAAGAATCGGAGTGACGACGTTGGGCGCCGACATCAGAGGAGACTGTCTGAGATAACCCTCGAGGTTGTCGAAGAAATCGCCGCCGGTCTGGTCGCTTGCAAAGAAGTATCCGATATCTGTGGTGCCGAAGAAGGAAATCCAGCTCGAGATAGACCTCTGAGAGACGGCAGCCTTGAAGGCGTCCGTATGTCCTACAATCCAGTTTGTCATAAAGCCGCCGTAAGAACCTCCGGTGACTCCAAGCCTATCCTCGTCAACGAAATCATATTCGTTTATGACGTACTCGACGATCTCCATTATGTCTTCAAAATCCCTTTCCCCGTAGTGACCCCTTATGTCGGCGAAGTCGGTTCCGTAACCGGCGCTTCCCCTCGGGTTGCAGTAAATAACTGCGTACCCTTCAGAGGCTAGAGTCTGGAATTCATGTACATATCCGCCGCCGTATGCCGTCTTAGGACCTCCGTGGATCTCCACGACTGCCGGGTACTTCTTGCCTTCCTCAAAGTCTACGGGCTTCATTATCCAGCCTTCGATCTCCTGCCCGTCGGAGGCCTCCACTTCGAAGCTTTCAGGTTTCGACAGCTTAAGACCTTTCATCCATGAGTTGAAGTTTGTGAGCTTCTTCCTCTTGCCTTTGACAAAAGAGTAGATCTCAAGCGGCTCGATCGTCGTCATCTCAGAAAGGAGAAGCACTTCGCCTGCGATATCGAAGCAGTCAATGCTCCCCAAAGAGACAGCGATTTCCTCTACCTTTCCCTCTTTATCCATAGAAATCAGCTTTATTTGAGATCCCGCAGTTACCAGTGAAAACAGCTTACCTTCCATAACCTTCATGGAAGTGTTCGGCGACACACCCCTCACATCGCTGTTCAGGCTGTTGCCCAAGTACAGGTCCAACTCTCTGGCAACTATATTAAGCGTAAGAGATTCCAGATCTACATGGACAATGAAGGGATTGGTCGGGAAGCCTTTTTCAAAGTCGGTTGCGACAGCGAATAGCTCGCGTTCGCTCGACCACTGGCAGTGATAGAATGAGAGACTCTCGTCTCCGATTCTCTTCGCCAATCCGTTCTGCAAATCGAGGATGTAGAGACTGCTCCATATCGGCCTCTTCTCCATATCTTCGGTCGTCATCACCGCGACTCTCTTTCTCTCGGGAGATACAACAATGTTTTCGATATCGCCTCCAACGGCTTCAACCGGTTCCATCTTTCCGTTTTCGAGTTTCATCTTATACAGACGGCCTACTCTGTTCTCCGTGAATCCAACACCGTTAGAGACAAATGGTATTTTGTCTATCTCGTAAACCTTCTTCTCTGGCGGATCGTCTTCTTCCATCTTCTCGGGATCTTCCCCGGGCGCATGCTTCGTTATGAAGAGAATCGTCTCCGAATCGATCCACGAAACAGAGGAAAATCCTCCTTTGAGAGTCTTCACCAGTCTGCTTTCCCCGCCCTCAAGGGGCAGAAGATAAAGCCCGGATCCTTTCGCGTCCTTGTCTCTTCTCGAGACAAAGAGAATGCTCTTGCCGTCTGGACTGACGGCGGGGGAACCGTCCTTCCCGCCCCGGGTCAGCTGACGGATTTTCCCATTTTTCATGTTGCCCGACCAAATGTTGCTTTCGTACCGGTTCTCCTTCTTGTCTATCGTCTTTCTTACAAAGACAAAGTTTTCCCCGTCGGGAAAGATGTGAAGATCGCCCACAGTGGAGTATTTGTATAGATCCTCAAGCTTCAGCTTCTTCAACTAGATCACCCCTTTCAGAATCATTTTACCAGAATGGCGGCTTTTCCTTCTCGACTTCCATGTGATGCTAGAATTATAGGGAATGAGAGGTGTAAGAGATGATACTAGTGACCCACTTCGATCCCTTTGGAGGAAGTAGAATAAATGCATCACAGATAGTCGTGCAGCTTCTCGCAGATATGAGAGAAGACATCGAGCTCATGAGCCTTCCAACGATCTTCGGCGACGCCTTTTCTCGACTGAGGCAGCGTTTACTGGACGGCGTCCCGGAGGCGTTGATTATGGTCGGCCAGGCGGCCGGGAGATCTCTCATCACTCCGGAGAAGGTTGCGATCAACTGGAAGGAATCGGCGACTCCAGACAACAACGGATTCATTGCGACAGGGGAGAAGATTATATCTGTCTCTCCCGACGCATATTTCTCGAAGCTTCCGGTCGACCGGATTGTCTCGAAGCTGAAGGCTGAGGGCCTTCCCGTCGAAAAATCCTTCTCGGCAGGCGCATTTGTCTGCAACTATCTCTTTTACAGGTGTATGGATTTTCTGACGAAGAAAGGCATAAACATACCCTCCGGATTTGTACATATACCTTGCATTCCCGAACAGATAGGTCCGGGAGAAGACAGACCTGCAGTAGAGGCGGAAGTCTCGGCTAGGGTCCTTTCGAGGATAATAGATCTTGCACTGGAGGAGAATAGATGAGAATAGGCGGCGTTCCTCTCAACATCGTCTGGGAGTCTCCGGAGATCAACATGAAGATAATCGAAAGACTTTTCGCAGGGGCCTCGGCGGCCGGGGTCGAGCTGATTGTCTTTCCTGAAGCTACCTTGAGCGGGTTCACTCGTAACGCAGAGAGAGCCTATGTGAAAGATGCGTGTGATTTCTTCAAGAAGCAGGTAGATTACTGGGGTATTCCAGCTGTCTACGGTTTCATAGACAAAAGAGAATCGAAATTCTACAACTGCGCCGCTTTTCTCGCTTCGGGCTCGGAACCTTTGATATATCGAAAGAGAAAGCTTTTTTCATACGGAGGAGAGAATACAGTTTACACCCCCGGTGATTCCAATCTCTCTTTCGCGATGAAAGAGATACAGTTCTCTCTGAATATCTGCTATGACCTTCGTTTTCCTGAGCTCTTCAGGGCTAACTTGCCTGCAGAGGTCATGATAGTGATTGCCAACTGGCCGGAAAAACGGGCAAATCACTGGCAGGCTCTTCTTAAGGCAAGGGCAATCGAGAATCAGTCATTTGTTCTGGGGCTAAATAGAACGGGGGTCGACGGCAACGGCATCGAATACGACGAAGCCTTTTCCATCCTCTTCGATCAAGACGGTAACGAGGTACCTTTTGAAGCCGAGAAGGGATTGCTTCTTTGGGAACTGGACTATGAGAGACTGAGTATTCTAAGAGACTGGCGGGAAAGATTCCCCGCACTCAAAGACATTTAGACATATCCTTTCTTGCCGTTGCAAATCTTAATGACGTCTATTCCCGCTGAAGTATCTCCTTCTTGAAGAAATCATCTATATTATGCACTGATATATTTGTGAAAGTCTTCTCATCGATATCGACAACTACTCCATCAGAACAAGGCCCCATGCAGTGAGAACCCTTGATTGTTGTGAATCTACTCAAACCGTGTTCGGTAACTAACTCTACCAGTCTCTTGGAGACTTCGGGAGAACCCTTCATAAGACAGGCGCTTCCCATGCATACTCTTATAATCACCCGCATTCCCTCCATTTGTGACTTCTTTCACAACTAATTATAGCCTATGCCTCAAGAGATTTGAACGGAAAACTGTAATCGCTTTCTCGAATATTTCACACTATTGCTGTTATTATTTCTTCGTGGGGGAAAACACATGAAGGTTCTGGTTGTAGAAGACGAGCGTGACCTGGGAAGACTCCTCAAGGAGTTCCTGGAGAGAGAGGGTTTTGTTGTCGAGACCGCTGCGGACGGTGAAGAAGGACTTTACATGGCTACCAGCGGTCCGTTTGATGTCATTGTTCTCGATATTCTGCTTCCAAAACTGAACGGATGGCAGGTGCTGGAAGGGATCAGGAGTTCTGGGAGCAAGATACCTGTGCTCATGTTGACCGCCTTGGACGGCATAGAGGACAAAGTAAAGGGTTTCTATCTGGGAGCCGACGACTACCTCTCCAAACCCTTCGACATCCGCGAACTAGTTGTAAGAATTCAGTCGTTGCTAAGAAGGAGCCAGCCGGTCGGAACTCCTTCAAGCATTCTGAAGGTTGGAGACCTCGCTCTGGATATGTCGCTCAAAACGGTGATAAGGGGAAACGAAAGGATAGCGCTCCGAAAGAAGGAGTACCAAATTCTTGAATACCTCATGCTTAACAGCGGCAGGGTAGTCCCGAAAAGCGAGCTGGAAGAGCATCTTTGGAACGAAGACGACGAACTATGGTCAGATGTCATAAGAAGCCATATCAAGAACCTCCGCAAGAAGATTGACGGTGGTCACAAGAAGAAGCTGATAAAGACAGTCAGAGGTATGGGATATGAGATCAGTGACAGGTGAAGAGCTTTCTTTCAAGAAGGCAAAGAGGAGATGGACACTGTTCTTCACGCTGGTCGTCGTTACTCTCGTCTCCGTTCTCAGCCTTCTTATCTTTGTGCTTGCTCTAAGATTTGAAGGAAGAGCCGAAATAATCGGACTGAACAGAATTGCCGACAGAATCGAGTCTAGAATAGGCAGGGCTCCTGCAGTAGCAGTCGAGCGGATGATCAGAAACTATTCCGGGAATCTCGACATCTTCACCGCAGATGACGAAATTCTTGAGTTTATAACTCCCTCAGGCGAAATCCTACTGCAGCTTGGAGGAGCAATAATCAGTGACATACCGATTGCAGAGGGCACCTCGAGAGTGGAGGCAATCGACTATGGAGAATCCGAGCACGAGTACACCGTTCTGACCAGAGAGATAAGAGGGATTGCAGGGCAGCCCGTCTTCTTCCTTAGAGTCGGAAAATCAACTGAGGGACTCAGTGATGGGCTGAAGAGCCTTCTGTTTTCGCTGCTTCTTCTTGTCCTGATGGTTGCCGTAATCTCCTGGGTGGCCGGTATGACTCTCGCAAGATATGTTTTGACTCCTTTGAAAGAGAGTTATGAAAGACTCCAGCGCTTTACCGCCGATGCCTCTCATGAGCTGAAAACACCACTCACAATTCTCAGATTGGGCGTAGATATGCTCAAGGAGAGAAAGCTGGAGAAAGAATCGATGGAAAAGATCGATATGATTGATGGGGCGACCAGAAGTATGCAGAACGTTGTGAACAAGCTGCTCCTTCTCGCGAGAGTGCAGACCGAAAAGAAGTTAGAGATTGCCCCTGAAGATGTGGAGCTAGGAGTTTTCCTCGCTGAACTGAAAGAGTATCATCGTCCTCTTGCAGAGTCAAGGGGAGTTCGCATTCTCGTTGAATCTCGCGATGATGTTGTTCTGAAAACTTTCCCAGACAATCTCAAAGTTGCGGTCGCGGCAATTCTAGAAAACGCAATCAAATTCACTGAAGAAAACAGCGATGTCACCATAAACGCCTTCGAGAGTGAAGGATTTGCCCTCATTCAGATAAGTGATCTCGGTTCAGGCATAGCCGACTCTGAAAAGGAAAGAGTCTTCGAACGCTTCTACAAAGCAGATGAATCCCACAAAAGCTCGGGAAGCGGAATGGGTCTCTCAATAGCTCGGGAGATAATCGGCTCTCTTGGGGGCGAAATCACAGTCAGAAACCATGCCGACGGAGGAAGCACATTCGAAATACGGATACCATTAAGAAAACACAAATAGGCTCTTCCTTCACTCCGTCGTTGGATAAAGTTGAAAGCTGAATAAGAACCGGTTATCCGTTCTCGGTTCACCGTTCTCCGACAAGAGCAAGACCGGACCAGTTGCAAGTGCCAGCCTGAAATAAACGTCACATCCCGCCATGCTGAAATTGTTCCAGCATCTAGCTCTGAAGAGCCGTCCTTCGTGCCCGTCCCGGATCATGGACCAGTCCTTGAATAACGTCAAGCGAGAAAGAGCATTATCGAGAGTTAGCTCACGAGAAGAGCGAGATTCTGAGCAGAATCATCTCAGAATGACGCGATGCGAGAGAAGACTGTCATCCCAAGTCACTCGTGCAAACTCCTTACTTCATCATCCCGTAAGGCTGAGCGAAATGTCTCTGTTTGGGGCTACTGTTAAGGGCCCTTGCACTTCAAAGCGATCATCGTCTCCTGGCAAGAGTGACCAGCGGATCTTCAGACGGCGGACCGTTAACGGATAACTGCTCTTATCTCTTACCAGAGTAGCAGGAATGCTCCATCAGACTGCAATAATAAGCCTCACTTAGGGCTGCCGACGATATTGTTGACAAACCAATCCATTGCTAACAGTTCTTCATCTGTAGGCGTCTCACCCTTTGAATATCTCGTGTTTCCTTCTTGATCGATCAAAGGACCCTCAAACGGGTGGTGATCACTCTCGATTATCCTCTTTCTTTCATTTTTCACTAGGTCCATCAGAGCCTCCGGAACGAGGTCGCTCATTACTATGTCTACAACCCCATCACTGATTCCACCCCAGTACTGATTGCTGATCCATTTGTCGTCCATCAAATCATTTATCACTCTTTCATAGAAGATGCCCCAATTCCACACAGGGGAACTAAGAAAAGTGTCTGGACTGAAGGCGCTCATATCGGTGTTGTAACCAATAGCGTAGACGCCGCGCTGCCCGGCCGCCTGAACGGCAGCCGGTGAATCCTGGCTCTGGGCGATGACATCGGCTCCAAGGTCCAGGAGGGCCTCGGCCGCCTCCTCTTCTAAAGAGGGATCAAACCAGGTCTCAGTCCAAATAACGTGAATTTGCGCATTTGGATTAGCCTTTGAAACTCCTATTGCGAACGCATTTATACCCCTGATTACTTCGGGAATCTTGAAAGTGGCAACATATCCTATCAAGTCGCTCTTTGTCATCTCCCCGGCGATCAACCCTGTCAGGTAGGCCGGTTCGTATATTCTCCCGAAATAAGTTCCCAGGTTCTCTGCCGTCTTGTAACCAGAGCAGTGCATGAAAACCGTGCCGGGAAAGTTCTTCGCAACTTCTACAACATCGTCCATGAAACCGAAGCTTGTGCTGAAAACAAGCTTGACTTCTCTCTCTGCGAAACCTCTTAGCACTTCAAGATCCTGTTCGCCTTCGGTTACGTTCTCAATGAATGAAGTCTCTATCCGATCGCCAAATACCTTCTCAATATACTGCCGACCCTCATCATGTTTCTGTGTCCAGCCTCCGTCGTCTACTGAACCTACATAGACAAACGCTATGCCGAGAGGTTCTGCAATCAAAATGGAAGCAAAGAGAACCAAAACAGCGACAAGAGTTACTTTCATAAAACACCTCCTTAAGAAAGTCAGAGCAACGGTACGGCCGAAACAATGTTACTGCTAGGCCGGCAAAACTCAGATCTACAAATCCCATTATATCCCACAGAATTCCCGAATTCTCCCGGACATTTCTTCCTATAATATTACTAAAGCTAAACCATAAACCCCCTAAAGGAGTTGAAAACATGGTTCTCACAGGCGAGAAAAAACGATCTTCAAACAAATCGGAAATGACCATCAACGGGCTCATTGAGAAAATAGAGGAACTGGGACTGGAATCTATAGAAAGAGTTGTCGTCAGCGAAATTGAGGGAACTGAAACTCGCCTCGTAACCGACAACCGCACGATTGCTCCGGAACAGCTCAAGGATACACTCCGCCGCTGGGATTCGGAGTCTATATCGAGAGTAATGCTGCTCGACATGACACCGGTCTACAAGCAGTACAGTTCATTTTCAACCGGCCAAGAAGAGATCTACAGACCACCTGCCTTTTCTATCCAGATTACAAGGGTGAGCAACGGCGCAGAGACAATAGTGGTAGCAGTCAAGAGCATCGACCTTTAAGCAGTACCCGTGGAAAAGTCTTTCGAAAAGAAAACGAGAGACGCAATGCAGAACGAGCAAATGCAGTCTTACATAGATAACGTGACCCCCCATCCGCTACACAGAAAGGAGCGTGCTGGTCTGGAAACGACTGATGATGAACGTGAAACATTCCGTAAGATAGAGTCGTAGTTTCTTGTTCCTCCGGTGAAGAAGTTCTTTGAAAAAGGCCGGACCGCCGAATTCCAACTGAGACAAAAAGTGGCAGTCTGGCCTACTGGTTAGTTATTATTGACGTGATCGATTATTATTGAATGAGAGCTGGCACTCTAGAGGTGAAGTTCATGGCAACAAGAATCAATCTGGTCGAAGACGAAAGAAATCTGAACAATGTACTCACTTCTTATCTCGAAAAGGAGGGATGGGAAGTCAGATCGTTCACAAACGGAAACGACGCTTTCGACGAAATAGACGACACCCCAGACATATGGATTCTTGACATTATGCTTCCCGGAATTGACGGATTCGAGCTCCTCAGAGAAATCAGAAAGAGAGATTCAGTGATACCGGTAATCTTTATCTCTGCAAGAGACAAAGACATCGATCGAGTAGTCGGGCTTGAGATGGGAAGCGACGACTATATGCCCAAGCCCTTTCTTCCGAGAGAGCTAGTTATAAGGGTGAAGAAGATCCTCAACAGGGTCCGTCGTTCCGAAGGGGTAATCACAATTCCTCCCTACAAAATCGATGAAGCGAGAAGAACAGTTATTGAAGAGACAAATGACGAATCTAGAGCCATCGAACTCACTTCAATGGAGTTTGATCTGCTTCTTCTTTTCGTTAACGGCAGAGGCAAGCCCTTTTCTAGAGACCAGATCCTGGACAAAGTCTGGGGTTACGACCATTACGGAAGCGATAGAGCGGTCGATGATTTGGTTAGAAGACTGAGGAAGAAGATGCCTGAGTTCAAGATTGAAACCGTATATGGATTCGGATATAAGAGCGTGAACATATGAGGGCCTGGAGCCTATCTGACAAGCTTTGGCTACTGTTTGCCACCGTTCTCGCGATTTTGTTTCTCCTCTTGGGAATCGTCTTTAGATGGTCGATAAGAGACTTCTTCACCACCGAGGCGTACAGGACCATAGAGTACGCCCAGGAAGTCAAGCTGATAGAGTTACAGGGAGGATTCATTCCTTTTGAAGACATTGACACGAACAGCTTTAAAAATGCTAGAGACGTTGGACATATAGTCATTTTCGACAGAGAGTTTGACCTCATAGACAATTATCTGCATAGATTCAGGACACAGGAAGATACTGAGAAAGTCTCTTCGCCGACTACAACTTCGAAGGGAATTGTAATCAGCGGAACGATAGTGCCCGAGATTCTGCCTGTGATTGATTCTATAAGAGCTAATGCAGAGGTTCAAGACACACCGTCAGAGAGGTATGAAGCCAGGTTGAACAACAGGAGTCTCTTCTACGTCGTTCGGTCCGGTCAACTTTCGGGAAGAGATGTCACAATGATTTCCTATATGTGGGATACCTACAAGAACACTCTTTCATCGACGTTGCTCTCAAGACTATTGCTGGTGATGGCAATAATGACAGTGGTAAGTCTTATAGTCATCATCGTTTTCTCAAGATATATGACTAAACCTCTTAAGAGACTCTCCGAAGACGTAAGAATGATATCCAAGAGAAACTGGGATAAGCCGATTGCTTTGAACAGAAGCGACGAAATCGGAGAGCTTGCCGATTCAATTGAAAACATGAGAAGGAGTCTTAGCGAGCAGGACAAAGAGCAGCAGTCTATGCTCCAGTTTATCTCGCACGAGCTGAAAACACCTGTAATGGTTATCAGGAGTTACGCGCAGGCAATAAAAGATGGCATCTATCCTGGTGGGGATCTAAATAGCGCGATAGATGTTATTGACAGAGAGATTCAGAGAATGGATCTGAGAGTGAAGGATCTACTGTTTATCACCAGACTGGAGTATCTGTCGCGTCACAACCTGGAGACGGAAGAGGTCAATCTTTCGGAACTGATTGAAGATACCGTCGGGCGCTTTTCTTTCCAGAGAGACGACATAGACTGGAACCTGAACCTGAGAAATATAACTGAGCAAATAAACGAAGAGCAAATGGCAATAGCGATAGAGAACATTCTTTCCAATCAGATCCGCTATGCAAGAAATACGATAGAGGTCACAATGGAAGTCAATGAAAGAGAAGAGAACGTGGTTATCCGCTTCGCAAACGATGGTGAAAGAATCGAAGAAGAAAGACTGGCCACGCTTTTCAAACCATTCATCAAAGGAGTCGGCGGCGAAAATGGACTTGGGCTGAGCATAACGAGAAGGATACTCGAGTTGCATGGAGGAACGATCTTCGTGAAGAACGAAGAATCGGCAGTGGCAACAATCGTTGAATTGCCCATTAAGAGCTTCTAACCTTTGAAAAGGTTAATGAATAATTTCATCGCGAGATTGATTGAAAACAGGAGGATACTCGTTGCATCCTCCTGTCTCATTCAGAAGACCTTTCAATTCTCACGGCAGTTGATTCGACCTGTCAAGTACCTGAAATCAAGCTATTCCAAATATCTCTCATCAACCAAGGGATTTCTTCCCCGCTCCGCTTACTCCTTGCTGAGCCAGCTGATCGGAGAGCCGCTTAGTGTTGTAGCTCCAGTAAGTAAAAATCACAATGCTATCAAGAGCACTACTCCACGTTTCAACTGTTATCACCTCTCTTCAAATTCGGGCTATAAAACGCCCGTTTCTATGTCTAGATACTTCCTCAAACCCATCAACGCCCCTCCAAAAATGGGGCCCTCTCTGTCATCAAAAGCAGACTTTATGACTTCAATCGAGGACTGATAGAATAACGAGTTGCTTTTCAGTCTAGCTTTCAGCAAGGGCAGGACGCTGTCCAGTATTCTTCAAGGGCGCCGCTAATTACAACCAGATCTGGATCAAGACCGTTTACGATATTCATGAGACCGATCGAGAAGGATTCGATGTAATCATCCAGTCTGTCACTTATAACGAGATCATCAAGTTCTCTCGAGCCAACCATAGTAAGCCAACAGCCCTTTCTTCCACATGAACATTCCGGTCCGTTTGGATCGATAGACATGTACCCAAATTCGCCAGCAATATGATTACTTCCAACATATATAATGCCGTTGATGAACAGTCCAATTCCGACTCCTTCCTTAACAAGAGCGTAAACTATGTTCGCAAAATCATCAGGAATGTCCCTGTTAAGAGCTACCTCAGCGAGAACTCTCAGTTTTGCATCGTTGTTGATCATTACCGGAGAATCTAGCCCTTTCAGCTTAAGTCGGCTCTCAACGAGTTCTGCAAGTACGAGGTCGGTCCAATGGAGCAAGGGAACATTAATTGCAGTTCTCAAATCACCGCGAACAAGACCCGGTGCAGAGATCACCAAATACGAAGGAAGCTCGTTTCCTTTGTTGCAAAGATCTGAAATGCAGTCCACCAATTCGCAAGCGAATCTCTCCGGGCTCTCGGATGTTCCGATTTCGCACTTGTCTGTGACATTCACTGAAAGATCGACTCTGGCGACTATGGTTGTTGCGAGTCCGACATCAACTGAGATGACAAAGGCTTTCCCGGGATTGAAGGAAAGAAGTACTTGCCTTTTTCCCAGACCAGAAGAAGTCTTGCCAGCGCTCACAAGATATCTCTCTTATCCCGGTCAAATTGGAAATCTTTGTTCTTGATATGGGCTGGTATCTAAATACAACGTCCATTATTGTCTTAAGATTTCTTTCCCTAAGCTCAGAAGGTACTCCGGCTGACCTTCTCTCAGAGATTGGCAAAATTCAGTCCTGCCAATTAGTTAGTTTCTGAACCTAAATTATTCCAGCAAACTCAACAGTCTATTTGAAAACACTCTTTTGGGTAGAACGGATTAAGCAGCTGGGAATAAAGGAGGTTGATCGGGTATGATCGTATCTCACGAGGAATTTTGAGAATATGACGCGCCAAAAAGGGAGAAGAATGAAAGCTCTGTATCACCGAAAGCTGTTTTTCGTCATATTTTCATTGCGAAGAGAAGTCTCCTTTATCGAGAGAAGTATCAGGATTCCATGATTCTCAGATTATCAGATTGGTTTTGAGAGTTGATTTATTCTTTGAACAAAAAAACTCTATTGAAAGGAGCCGGCAATTGTCTCCGAAATGTAGAGTCTCGGAGCAGAAAACCATTGACGGGCTTCTCGCGTTTTTTTGCTCTATAGTCTTCCGTGATTATTTACATTCAAGATCTGTCGCAGGTATCATGAAGCACATCACTTGCGCAACAAGTACGCCTTAATTGCTCTCGCAGAACGCTTTCCTGCTCCCATGGCTTCTATAACGGTAGCGGAACCGGTCACGATGTCTCCGCCGGCGTAGATGCCTTCATCGACTTTGCCGCTGGCTTCATCGGCATCGATACTGCCCCATCTATTCAGTCTCACCTCTGGGAAACCGGCTTTCAGAATGGCGTTTGGAGTCTGCCCGATCGCTTCGATGACCATATCCACTTCCATGATGAATTCCGATCCCTCAATTTGTATCGGCCTTCTTCTCCCCGAATCATCCGGTTCACCCAAAGTCATCTTAACGCACTTCATTCCAGTGACGTTGTTGTTTATGTCCCCTACGTACTCAACGGGAAGGGTCAGCCAGTGAAACACTATCCCCTCTTCAACGGCATGGTGGTACTCTTCTATTCTTGCAGGCATCTCTTCTTCGCTTCTCCTGTAGACCACATGAACTTCTTTGGCTCCAAGTCTTTTGGCCGTCCTTGCCGCATCCATTGTGACATTTCCTGCCCCTATCACTGCTACCCTGTCCTTTATCTTGACAGGCGTGTCGTACCTTGGAAAGAGATAGGCTTTCATAAGGTTGGTCCTCGTGAGGTATTCGGAAGAGGAGAATATGTTGTTGTGATTCGATCCCGGTATTCCCATGAATCTAGGAGCGCCCGCCCCGATACCAATGAAAACTGCATCATATTCGTTTTTGATCTCTTCGAATGGAATCGTTCGGCCTACAATCTGACTGAAACGGAATTCAACTCCCAGGCCCTTCACAAATTCAACTTCCTTTGCAACGATCTCTTTGGGAAGCCTGAACTCGGGGATACCATAAACAAGCACACCTCCCGCAGTATGGAAGGCTTCGAAGACCGTAACCGAAAAACCCTCTTTCGCGAGATCGGCTGCGACCGTTAGACCGGCCGGACCTGCACCGATGACGGCAACTCTTTTGTTTACGGACGGTTTTACGGCAGTTTCGAGAGAAATATTCTGGTCTGCAACGAATCTCTCCAGTCTCCCGATTGCAACGGGCTCACTGCCCGGGATCTTGCCCACAACGCAAACTGCTTCGCACTGCTTCTCCTGAGGGCAGACTCTTCCGCAGATTGCTGGGAGGTTGTTGGCATCTTTCAAAATCTTTGTGCTCTTCTCGATGTTACCCTCTCTCAGTGCTTTGATAAAGCCGGGAATGTCTATTCCAACGGGGCAGCCGCTAACACAGGGTTTGTGCTTGCACTGGAGACATCTGTTTGCCTCTGCAATTGCCTCCTCTTTGGTGTAGCCAAGGGCAACCTCCTCGAAGTTGTTGACTCTCTCTAGAGGATCTAATTCTCTCATCTTAACTTTGAATTTCTCAGGCATTCATCTCACCCGATTCACGTATGTACTCCTCAAGAGCAATCTGCTCCTCTTCTCGGTACTGATACTGCCTCTTGATGAGCTCGTCCCAGTTAACCAACCTGCCGTCAAATTCCGGTCCGTGAACACAGGCAAACTTCATCTCGCCCCCCACTTCTGCTCTGCAGGCTCCGCACATTCCCGTCCCATCTACCATGATCGGATTGAGTGAGACCCAGCATCGTATGTCATTCTGGGAGGCTAGAAGCGAGACAAACTTCATCATTACCATGGGCCCTATTGCCCAGATTGAAGCTGGTGGGTGATCCTTGATAACTTCCTTAAGAGGATTTGTTACCGTTCCTTTTGAACCAAGGGAACCGTCGTCGGTCGTGATGTACAGCCTGTCAAGAAATGGTCTGAATTCATTCAGCATTATAAGCTGCTCCTTCTTTGCAGCACCCAGTATTCCTATAACCTCATTTCCTGCCTCTTTCAGTGCCCTGGTAATAGGAAACAACGGTGCAATGCCAACACCACCGCCCACTACACAGACCGTTCCAAGCTTTTCTATCTCGCTGGGATTTCCTAGCGGGCCTACGATATCCGCAACTGACTCGCCCTCGCTCAAAGAGCATAGCTTGTAGGTACTCTTGCCCACGGCCTTCACAATAACTCTTACCCTTCCTTTATCGGTTGACGCAATTGTGAGAGGAATTCTCTCACCGTATTCGTCTATCCTTACTATCAGGAACTGGCCGGGCTTTGCGTATTTATAGATCTCGGGATGAGAAAGCCAGATATCAAAGGTATCCGGCGAAATTCGCTCTTTCGAGAGTACTGTGAACATTCAATCACCTCAATAGAATAATATCAGAATACAAACTACATTGCCGAAAGCCTTGAAGCTGGCCGCATATCCAAGGCGGAGAAACAATGTGATCAAGAACTGGCGTTGCGCTTAAGAGTGCTGCAAATACGAGTTTCCGCGGTATCTAATGTTAGAATAATTTAAACTAGTAAAGATTCCAAGACAGGCTTGTCTACTGAGCCCGACTTGCTCTAGTAAGAGTTTGCTTCTATGAAATCGTGAGCCATGAATGCATGTGTGTGTACTCGGCTTATTATAGATCTTTTGAGAACCCCAACCCCGTAAATAAACCCTACGATGTCCGCTTTTGCCGGACGATCAAGATTGGAGGAGATTATGGAAAAAGATCCAAAGAAAGAGAAAATGACCACGGCAGCTGGAGCGCCCGTAGGCGACAATCAGAACTCAATGACTGCCGGTCCGAGAGGCCCGATGTTGCTGCAAGATGTCTGGTATCTTGAGAAGTTGGCCCATTTCGACAGAGAGGTTATTCCGGAAAGAAGAATGCATGCGAAAGGCTCTGGAGCCTTTGGAACGTTTACCGTGACCCACGACATTACAAAGTATACCAAAGCCAAGCTCTTCTCAGAGATAGGCAAGAAGACCGATATGTTTGTCAGGTTCTCCACGGTAGCCGGAGAGAGAGGCGCTGCCGATGCCGAAAGGGATATAAGAGGTTTCGCAATGAAATATTATACAGAGGAAGGCAACTGGGATTTAGTCGGCAATAACACGCCAGTCTTCTTCTTGAGGGACCCTCTCAAGTTCCCCGATCTGAATCATGCTATTAAACGTGATCCGAAGACCAACATGAGGAGCGCGAAGAATAACTGGGATTTCTGGTCTTCACTTCCCGAAGCTCTTCATCAGGTAACAATAACAATGAGCGATCGCGGGATTCCCTTTTCGTATAGACACATGAACGGCTACGGAAGCCATACTTACAGCATGATAAACGCCAACAATGAAAGGATATGGGTGAAGTTCCACTTCAAGACGCAACAAGGAATCAAGAATCTCACCGATGCCGAAGCGGAAGCCATAGTCGCGAAAGATCGGGAGAGCCACCAGCGCGATCTCTTCGAGAGCATAGAGAGAGGCGACTTTCCAAGATGGACCATGTATATTCAGGTTATGACGCTGGAACAGGCCGATAAAATGCCCTACAATCCCTTTGACTTGACAAAGGTCTGGTACAAAGGAGAGTTCCCGCTCACCGAGGTTGGGTACTTCGAGCTGAACAAGAACCCTGAAAACTACTATCTTGATGTCGAACAGGCTGCCTTCAATCCGGCAAGTATTGTTCCCGGAATAGGTTTCTCTCCAGACAAAATGCTTCAGGGAAGGCTCTTCTCCTACGGTGACGCCCAGCGTTACAGGCTCGGGGTTAACCATCATCAGATTCCAGTTAACAGGCCACGGTTCCCATTCAATAGTTATCATCGCGACGGACAGATGAGAGTAGATGATAATGCAGGAAGCACGATAGGCTATGAACCCAATAGTTACGGAGCATGGGCTGAACAACCTGAATACAAAGAACCCCCTCTAGAGCTAAAGGGTGCCGCCGATAACTGGAACTTCAGAGAAGATGACGATGATTACTACACCCAGCCTGGAAAGCTTTTCAATCTTATGACTCCAGAGCAGCAGCAAGTTCTTTTTGAGAACACAGCAAGGAACATGGGAGACTCGCCAAAAGAAATCAAGATTAGACATATTGGAAACTGCCTGAAAGCCGATCCCACTTATGGAGCGGGGCTTGCGAAGGCTCTGGGGATTTCGCTGGACGAAGTTGGGAAGTAGCCAAATATTTAGCAGCAAGAAAGGTAACTTGTGAGACTTAAACAAGTTTTGCTGGTAATCGCAGGATCGGGTTCCCTTTTTCTTGGCGTAACCGGAATAGTACTTCCATTGCTGCCTACAACTCCGTTTCTCTTGTTGGCAGCGTTTTGTAATCTGAGAAGCTCAGAGAAGCTGTACCAATGGTTGATCGGCCACAAGCTATTCGGTGCGTATATCTACAGCTATCTCCATTTCCGAGCCGTAAGGAGGAGAGCAAGAAATCTTGCACTTGCGTTGGTGTGCTCCACTCTTACCTTGACAATGATGCTGATATCAAATGCTGTTGTCACGGCAATTCTTATCGGAGTTGGCACTGCCGTTTCTGTTCATCTTAAGTTGAAAACATTGACGAGTGAGATGCTTGGGGAAGTCAGGAAGGGCCTGAAGAATCCAGATACGATCAATAAAGACACTACCTCGAATAGCGGCAATACTCAATCACGGTCACAATAGTCCCGATCTCCCGCCATCAAGATGAACTCTCGCAGCTCCAGAAAGGGAAAAGATGATATCCGGCTTATTCATCTCCTGATCTTGAAGCTCGCTGTATGAGTTGCTTAATCTTTGGAATCACGAATTTCTTCAAGGCTTCTTCCTGTCTTGACTGAATTGGGCTCGGTCGACGTTGGGTTTCTTCTTGCATCGGCTTCTCTATCGTTCATCTTGACCAGAAGCCACCGCGCATTCTCCGCTTTTCCCGTTCGGACGAGCGCGTAGCCACCCTTAAGCTTCTCTCCTTCGAGCCAAATTGTGATATGACCATCTTCGATTTGTTTTGTGAGTGGGTTCGATTCAGGGTCTTCCTTCAGATTTCTGTAGCTTCCTCGGTCCCATAGAAGGACCGTGCCGCCGCCGTACTCTCCTTCGGGGATATTTCCTTCGAAATCGCCGTACTCGAGGGGATGGTCTTCCGTGGGAACGGCCAGCCTTTTTTCAGAGGGGTCGGTTGACGGACCTTTGGGAACGGCCCACGACTTCAGAACTCCGTCTACTTCGATTCGAAAGTCATAATGAAGAGTCGATGCGGCGTGTTTCTGAACAACAAACACCGGTCTATCTCTTGCCCATTCAAGAGAGGCCTCTTTACCGTCGGGCTCCGGCGTTTTGTTGAAGTCTCTCTTCATTTCGTACTCATTCAGTTTCCTTTTACTCTCGTCCACAGTCTACCTCCTGATCTGTTTGTCAGCCGGAGAGTTCAACAATCAATTCTCTCAAGAATATTCCTGTTTCATATGAATTATATCAACCGACGGCCGAGAGCTTTCGGAAGCACAAGAGAACACAGCATGAAACTATCTCGAGGAAGATTTCTCATCAAGAAACTCAGGGAACAAGATCCTTGATTTTACCCTCGTCTTTCAGTTTTCGGGCTAGATAGATGAATGGAGTGTCTAGAACTGCAACGACCCACTTTAGAATGTAAGTGGACCAGAATATCTGCCACCACACATGGGCCGAAAAAACTCCTAGAAAGGCTAACGAAGTAAAAACCGCCGTATCGATCAGCTGCGATACCATCGTGCTTGCGTTGTTTCTGAGCCAGATGTGCTTCCTGTCAGGAAACCTCTTCTTCCAGAAATCATATGCCCAGACATCATGTAACTGAGAACACCAGTAGGCTGCCAGACTTGCCAGAGCAATTCTGGGGAGAAGGCCGAATATTGCTGAGAGATGCTCCTGAGAGAAATCAGAGTGATGAGGCTCGAAGGCAAGAGCGATTTGCATTATCACGGTAGTCGATATCAGAGAGAAAAAACCGATGTAAACTGCTCTCTTGGCCTCCTTCTTTCCATGATTCTCAGAAAGAATATCCGTAGCCAAGAACGACGTCGCATAAACGATATTTCCCAAAGTCGCGGCCATCCAGAAAAGCGAAACCGTCTTTATTACCTGCACATTGGCAATTATCGCAGCTATGGCTACCCAGACGTACAGTCCCGTCTTTCCCCACAACCTGTAAGCAACTGTGATCAAACTGAAGTTCGCTACAAGCATCAAGAACCACAATAGTTCGTTCATCTGTACCTCCATTCCGAATCCTTCACAATCAGCATCAAGAAACCGGCAAAGTTCTGTCATCGGAAGACCGGATATTGCCCCCCCTCTCGCATTTTATCGCATAAAGACTTTCAGAACCACTCTCGCGTATCATAATATTGTCTTACTGATAGAACAGGCAACCAGAAGCGAAATCACATGGATTTTACCTGAAAGGGATAAAATTGTTATTTTCCATGAAGTCGAGGAGATAGTCGAAAAAACTGCAAGAACGACGAAAATATCTTCGGTTACGACATCCGGGCACATCAAATACTGACGGTGGTCTAACTCAACTCGCTTATCCTCGCCGAAAAACTTAATGCAGATCGCTCTGTAGTAGAAATTACAGCGTTAATTCACGACTGCGCAGATAGCAACCTTTACAGGGACCAGCATATACACGGTGCAGTCGAAGCGGATTGAGTTGCAAGTGCCGATGCGAGTGCCCATATTGTTGGTCTGCCCTCTTTGTTCCGTCTAGCATATGTCAACTACTTTCGATTAGGCTGGCGGATGGATTTCGGGAAAGACCGAAAGAAGCTGGCAGAAGCTCTGCTCCGAAGCAGAAAGACTGATTCCTGATGACCATATCGAGGCGAATAGAGTTCTCAACCGCCTCTGAAGCGATCTTTCCCAAGTCCAGTCTCTGTATTTTGGCGCAGGAAATCAATCATAGTTCATATTTTCCGAAGATCTCGGTTCCTCGGCAATTCCTTCAATTTCGGGAAGCCTTTCGCGTGTCTCGGTAAGAGCTTCGATCTCCCTGATTTTCGGAAGCAGCCTGCTTTCAAAGGAACCTACTCCATCATTGTAGGCACTGACAGCGTTCTTTAGGTGGCCCTGCAGTCTGTTGTAATGAGCGAAGAAAACACCGAATCTATTATAGAGTTCTTTCGAGGCTTGAACAAGCCTCTCAGCGTTTTCGGTAAGGCTGTACTGCTGCCACCCATAGGCTACAGACTTCAACAGCGCAACGAGATTCACCGGAGAAGCAATAAGGACCTTCTTCGCAATAGCATATTCAAAGAGTTCCGGGTCAGTTAGAAAAGCCGCATTTATTGCAGACTCTACCGGGACAAACATTACCACAAAATCGGCATTTCTGTTGAACGATTCAGAGTAGTTCTTGCTGGCGAGTCTATTCACTGTCTCTCGAACATTCCTTGCGTAGACGTTCATGAACTGGCTTCTCGACGACTCGTCATCTTCTTCCAATGCGGCCAGATAACTGTCGAGCGGAACTTTGGCGTCTACCGGTATGTAAGCCTCGTTAGGTAGTTTTACAATAAGATCCGGCCTGCCGCTGTCAATCGATTCCTGTTCCACAAAATCAACATGTTCGGTCATGCCGCTGAGCTCAACTATTCTACGAAGCTCAATCTCACCCCATCTTCCACGAGTTGATCTATTTCTCAAGGCGCCCTTCAAATCCGTAACGCCCTGCCTAAGATCGGTGTTTGCTGTCGTAAGAGTCCTCAGTTGTTCTTCAAGAGCTTTGTAAGCTCCTTCTCTCTTAGATTCCAATTCCCTCACATTTCTTTCCAGCTTTTCCAGGTTGTCTTTCACCGGACTCACGAGACTCTCGAAATCCCTTTTCTGACTGCCCCAATCTTCTTTCTGCAGCTTGAGCAATCCCGAGAACTTGTCGTTTGCCTGTCGAATGAAGTTTTCGGTA
Source organism: Mesotoga sp. UBA5557 (assembly GCF_002425715.1). Taxonomy (NCBI): domain Bacteria; kingdom Thermotogati; phylum Thermotogota; class Thermotogae; order Kosmotogales; family Kosmotogaceae; genus Mesotoga; species Mesotoga sp. UBA5557. Next base: position 10,370 of record NZ_DIMV01000061.1, on the reverse strand, counting down.
CTGGAATTGAGAACATCAGATGATATCGCTTTGAAGGTCTCTTCAAGCTCCTCTTTGGCAGAAGTTAGCCAGTTCAGTTTTTCATCCCTCTCTGCGACATCTCTCTCCAGGTCCTTTTCTTTGAGCTGGAGTTCCTGATTCCTCCTGATACTCTGAGAAAGTCTTCTGACAGATGCAATTGCGAAGAGAAAGGAAATCAGAGTGACGACCGACATTATTATCAGCGCTGTCAACATCTTGAACCCTCCATCCGTAAATAGACAGCTTTACAGCCGTCAAAATGAAAAACCGGAATAAATGAATACCATCGGTATTATACCAACTTGTCTTTGAAATTGCACTTTGTAAAGGTTCCCTGAGCACATTTGGTCGTGTATTGAGTACCTATTCTATTCTTTGATTTTCGCGTTAAGCAAACGATCTTCTCGGCGATTCCGGATCGCCATCGGACACTCTTCAAGAATCAATGAGCTTACCTAGATACGAACATCCTTGCCAGTTCGACGGCTCCGGCACTGTCGGGAGAATAACCGTCCGCTCCAATTTCCTCAGCATAAGCTTGACTCACGGGCGCCCCACCTATGAGCACCTTTACTTCTTCTCGAATGCCGGCCTTTTTCAGTTCTTCAATCACTCTGGGCATATTGAGCATTGTGGTCGTTAACAGGGCGGAAATAACAAGAATATCCGGCTTCGCACCTTTGGCTGCCTCAACGAACTCTTCGGGCTTCACATCGACGCCAAGGTCGATTATTTCGAAGCCCGCTCCCTTAAGCATCATACACACCAGGTTTTTTCCAATGTCATGGAGGTCACCCTCGATAGTCCCGGCAATCACTTTGCCGATCTTCTTGACCCCTCCGCTGACAAGAAGAGGTTCAATAAGGTCCATACATTGGTTCATCGCCTTTGCAGCAACAAGAACTTCGGGAACGAAATACTCGCCCTCTCTGAATAGCCTGCCGACTTCATCCATCCCCGGGATAAGTGCGCTATCCAGAATTTCCTTTGCGCTGAGGCCTTCCGCTAGAGCCTCTTCAGTGGCAGCTTTTGCCTGCGCGGGCATTGTTTCAATGATCGCGTTCGTTATCTTCTCCAGGGTTCCCATCTTCAACCTCCCCCACATTTATTTGCGGTGCAGACAGACCGCTGATTTCTTAAAATACATCAAGAAAGCTAGCGCCTGTTTTCACCGAATAGTCTATCTATAACCTTCTTCACTGTTGTAATGCCTTCTATCCTGTATCCTTCGCTTCCCGTAAAGGCAAAGCCATTTTCCAGATCTCCCTTGCAGGCATTCATGAGCGCCTCTGCAATGCAGTATGGCGCCTCTCTGTAATTGCATGTCTTTATACACTGAAATGAGCATTTAAACGGCTTTTTCTTTCCCTGCTCAACATCGTCCAGAAACTTGTTTTTTATTGCTCTGCCCGGCATTCCCACAGGACTCTTGATAATGGTTATATCCTCCCGACAAGCATTCACGAATGCCTGCTTGAACCTGTAGTCTGCATCGCATTCTTCCGTGGCCACAAAGGCCGTCCCTACTTGAACTGCTGAGGCTCCGAGCTTGAAGACTTTTTCGACATCATCTCTATCGAATATCCCTCCTGCCGCTATCACCGGGATGTTTTTTCCAGTATCACGTTTCACCTGATCTACAAACCTTCTGATCTCAGGTACCGTCTTTTCGAGAGAACTCTCTTCAGAAAAGACCTCCTCGACTCTGTATCCGAGGTGGCCGCCCGCCTTAGGTCCCTCCACAACGAAGCCGTCGGGGACGTATCTGTACCTGCCAAACCATCTCTTGAATATTACGGTCGCTGACTTCAGAGATGAGACCACTGGAATTATAGCCGTTTCCGATCCATCATAGAGATAAGAGGGAAGATCAAGAGGCAGTCCCGCGCCGGAGATGATCACGTCTATCTTCTCCTTCACGGCCGTTTCCACCATCTCTGCGTAGTTTGTGAGGGCTACCATAATGTTTACTCCCAAAACCCCTTTTGTCTTCTCCCTTGCCCTTCTTATGGTATTCTTGAGGCCATCTATGCTTGCCTGCCTGAAGTTCTTTCTGTAACCGTCAACCGTCATACCGATACCTGCCGTTCCAATAACCCCTATTCCACCTTCAGAAGCGACGGTAGCGGCCAGGTTGTCCAGAGAAATCCCTACGGCCATTCCTCCTTGAATAAGGGGAAGCGATGTCTCATGATTCTTTATCTTGAAGATTTCTATGTCGTCACATCCTCTCGATGCCTAAAGTGTGCATAATTCATAATAACCTAATTTGATGACCAGATTATTCTACTTCGAAAAGAATTCGATTAAGTCGTATGCTGACGATTCACATTTGTATCAACAGTATCCTCATTCCGATAATAGATCGCAGAGAAATTTGTGAATCTCCACCATCGCCAGTGTATCCATCTTGCAGTACTCCAGCATATCTCTTCTTATTTTCTCTACCTCGGGCTCTCTGTAATTTCCCAGAGCCATATTCACGAAAACATACCTGGCATCGTCACCGTTATGGATGAACAGTCCCTCATAACCAACCCCTTCTACAAGTGCAGGAAGAAGCCTTTTGATTGAGAAGCTTCCCCCGAAGTCGGGATGATATATGTGGTCTTTCACAAGCAGTTCCGAATCTACAAATATCTCCGAGAAGGATATGAGCTGTTCTGAAAGTTCTGGATAGTCTTTGTATCTGTTAGACAGCCATCTCAGAATATTCCTCTCAACGGAAGCATGGTGCGCCATAAGTGTTCTGCAGTCCTTGAGGTCCTCAACCAGCCTTTCGGCGAGCAGGAGGCTTTCATCTCTCGAAGGATTGCCGAAGAGAAACTCCCTGTGTTCCAGGGCGCCCGAGGCCTCCCTTCTAATGTGCAGTGAATACTGATATGGGATCCCCTCGTAGGGAGCCAGGCCATCATACAGGGGAATAACTGAAGCTGCAGTCTCGAAATCGAGATAACCTATCGGGTACTCCATACTATTCAGCTTTTCTCGAAGCTCTTCGGGTTCGTCAACCACTATCCCTCCTGTCTTAGCTCCACGAAAGACCCTTTGCAGAAGGGGTTTGTCACCAAGTATCTCTCGCGGAAGCTCTTCTAGATAGAAGTATCCCTTTTCGATCAAAGCATCTGTCTTATCGGCACCCAATCTGGGAAGCTCAAAGATACTGAGTCTCCTGTCCAGACCGAAGCATCTTCGAAGATGCTCGCAGTCTCTGCATTTGTACCCCAATGAGCCGGAAGGGATCAATGTTGAAGTCAAGATAACTGATGCAAGTTCGAGTTTGGCCGTTATCTCGATTTTCTGCTCCGAGACCTCATCCGTTACGTCTATGATCTCAAAGAGCTTCCTGTCATCGTCACCCTTGCGATACATTCTAGAGACCATGATCAAACATGCTTTCTTGACTCTGTAACCCGAGCTTTCTATAACTGAAACTGTGTAAGAGAGATCTCTTATGTAGTCCTTTGTGTTCGATGAACCTGCAAGGCTGGATTTGACCTCGAAGACATCCAGTCCATCTGCCCCTTTTCTCAAAACGTCCGCCCTTGAGACGAAATCGCCGCTAATGAAAGCGGGTTCAAACAGTGTTACGGACTGCCTGTCTCCGATAATCCGCTCGGTTGCGAAGGAGGCCTCAAAGGGATCCAGTTCCTCTATCAGAATACCTTCAGGAAAGAGACTCCTCGCCCTTCTGCCGACATCTAGACCCTCTTTCATCCTGAAATCTTCTGCGATTGTCGGCGTGAAATCCCGAGGTTCATTCCTCTCGATCCATCCCCTTACAGGGCAGTAATCGTACTCGAGAAACATCTTCTTAGTAATAAGTCTCAACTAGCTTCACCTCGAGTCTTGAAGAGTGTTGAATGCCTGAACTCAGATAACGTCTCATGATGATTATAACAGTACCGACAGGTCCGATTTTCAGGCCTTGTTTCGAGCCTTTATTTCTTCCGCAACTGCAGGTACGCATTCGTCGAGGCTTTATTTGAGATATGGATTGATGCTAGAATGCTTTTGATGAGTACCCGATATACTTAAACACGATCGGAGTCTCCGGAGACTTGACTCTTTGAAAAAAATGGGGGGGATTCAGTTGAAACCGGCACCCGATTTCTCAGTGATCCAGGACGTCTTCAGGCGTAATGGAGAACCTTGCAGAGTTCCGTTCTTTGAACTCTTTGCGGACGATGAAATAATGGAAGAAGTGATGGGCTACAAACTTGCCGAAGTAGAAGAAGATCCCGACAGGTACTTCGACCAGCTGGTCGGTTTCTACGATGAACTGGGATATGACTACGTTCCCTTCTATCAGGCTCCCCGCTTTCCCACTCCCGATTACATTCATGGTGATGACACGGCAACATACCGCAGAGAAAGCAGGAAGTGGATGAATGAAAAGGGCGGCCCCATTAAGACCCTAAAAGACCTCCAGGAAGCGGACTGGCCGAAGGCAGATGAAGCTGTCGATTTCGACCTTTTCCGTAAGCTGGGTGAGCACCTTCCCGAAGGAATGAAAGTAGTTGGAGGGGCTTCCGGCGGGCCATTTGAGCACTCCAGCTTCCTGATGGGTGTTGAGAATCTCTCCATGGCCGTTTACGAGGATCCCGAGCTGGTCAACACTCTTAACGAAAAGATCGGCAATGTTCTGGTCGGAGCCGCAAAGATAATCTCTTCTATGGAATGTGTAGGCGCCTACTGTTTTGGAGACGATCTCGGATACAAGACATCGACCATCTTCTCTCCGAGACATCTCAGAAGACTGGTCTTCCCGTGGTACAAAGAGATAGCCAGCGTGGTACATGCAAACGGTAAACCCTTTGTCCTTCACAGTTGCGGCAACTTGACCACTGTAATGGACGATATAATAGAAGCCGGAGTCGATGCAAAACACTCCTTTGAAGACCAGATAATGCCTGTTCCAGAAGTGAAAAGAAGATGGGGCAAGAGAATCTCGATCCTCGGAGGAATAGATGTTGATTTTCTATGTCACGCCTCCGTCGAGCAAGTCAGGGATCGAACGCTCGAGACTCTCGAACAATGCGCTCCGGGAGGCGGGTATGCTTTAGGCACGGGCAACACCGTCGCCAACTACATCCCGGTTAAAAACTACCTTGCGATGCTGGAGGCCGGAAATGAATTCAACTCTCGCTAGATACGTCGAATCGACCTCCGATTAGGTACGTTCATGGCAGAATGCGAGAAAAACATCTCAGTTTTGAAAGGCATACCTTTCGATATAGATGCGGCTTCGCTTGTAGAAAGCCTGCGGATCAGAGCCGGTTCTGAGGAAGAGACGACTTTCAGAGAGCTCGTAGAGAATGCTCGTGAGACTGCAAACCCAAAAGCGATCTACAGGACCTGCTTTGTCGACTGCGTTAACAACGACGAAGTTACGATAGAAGGTGTTCGCTTCGAGAGCCGTCTCCTGTCGAAAAAACTCCATTCGGTCGGCAGAGTCTTCCCGTTCGTCATAACTTCCGGACGAGAACTTTACGAGTACCCGCTCGATCGTACAGATTTTCTCAAAATCTTTCTCTGGGATAGTTTGCTGGAACACATACTACATGAGGCAGCCGGGTTCCTAAGAAGCGAGATTTCCAGGAATAACCTGATAGAAAACCTCGTATGGATGTCTCCAGGTTCGGGAGATGCGGAGATCTGGGCTCTGCAGCAGCAGAAGGAATTGTTTTCCTTGATTGGAAATGTGAAGGAAGAAATTGGGGTCGAACTGAATGAGTCTCTTCTCATGATTCCGACGAAGTCAATTTCGGGAATTGCATTTCAGTCCGAGAAGGATTACAGGAGCTGCATGGTTTGCAGAAGGGCTAACTGTCATTACAGAAGCGCACCGTATGATCGGAAGCTGAGGGACTCCCTTGAATAGAGTGGATCAGTCTTCAAAATCAGTCTGGTTGAGGCTAGGAGTTGCTGTGTGAGGTTGGAGCAGAAGAAATCAGTTCTCAGTTTACCATTGTCCGTTCGGAAAGACCGCTGCCCAAAAGGAGCCTGCTGTGGTGTCGCTCTCGAGTGAATGGATAGGTTAGATAAGATCGAGGATACCGATGAGGAGAGAGGTTAAGTAATGAAAGAAGCTGTGTATAAGGTCACATTCCTGCCTTCGCAAAGAACAGTAACGGCAAAGAGAGGCGAGATTCTGCTTGATGTTTTGAGAAGGGAATCGCAGCAGGTGAATGCCGTATGTGGAGGAAAGGGAAACTGTGGAAAGTGCAAGGCGCTTTTGGCTGAAGGAAGCGAGGCCTTCCCGCTCACCCTTACCGAGTCAAGACTTCTGACACGAGACGAGATTGCGGCCGGATACAGGCTGAGCTGCCAGTTCAAAGTCATGACCGATGTCAGAGTCAAGACGGAGGACCCGGCTCTGAATTCCGCAGTTTCCAAACCGCCTCTTCCGAAGGCCTCGATAAGAGAGATATCTCCACAGGTTAGAGTCGAAGAGTTTTCTCTTTGTAGGCCGGATATTGATGACCAGGCTTCAGATTATTCAAGGCTTATGAGTGCTCTCGTTACCGAAAGACCGGGGATTGACAGACTTAGTCTTCTGAGAAGGCTTCCCCATGTCATAAGGGAGCTGGATTACAGAGGCAGGGCAGTCTTGTACGGAAGCGAAGTAATAGACATACTACCTTTCTCGAACGAAAGAGGCATCTTCGGTGTCGCAATCGACATAGGCACGACAACCCTCGCAGTTTACCTGGCAGATCTTAAGTCGGGAGAGATCGTTGCGGTTCGATCTGCTTCCAATCCCCAGTCTGCATATGGCCAGGATGTCATTTCCAGGATTGACTACGCAATCAAGAGAGACGAAGGAATCGATGAGCTGAGAACTGCAGTCTTGACAACACTGAACAAGCTGATCGACGATCTCTGCAAAGAAGGGGAAGTATCGAAGGAAAGGATCTACGATACTTCGATAGTGGGAAACACGACGATGATCCACATCCTTCTCGGAATAAGCCCCGAGAGAATCGCCTCCTCGCCTTTCATACCGACATTCACAGGAGGAAAAGTGTTCGAGTCACGGGAACTTGACCTAGAAGAGTCCATTCCAAATTCGAAAATCTACATAATGCCCGGAATCTCAGCCTATGTGGGCTCGGATATCACGGCCGACATTCTCTCGTCTGGATTTGTCGAAGATTCCGGCAACGTTCTCCTTGTGGATATCGGAACCAACGGGGAGATGGCCCTCAAAAGCGGCGACAGAATCTTCGCTTGCTCTACCGCGGCAGGTCCGGCATTCGAAGGAGGCAACATAAGCCAGGGAACTATTGCCAGACCGGGAGCGGTGGATCATGTGTGGTTGAATGGAGAAGGTATCGGATTCAGTACAGTGAATGGGTCGAAGGCCTCTGGAATCTGTGGTTCGGGATTGATAGACGCGATTGCCGTAATGATGGATGCGGGTGTAGTCAGCGAATCGGGACGAATCAAAGGAGAACACTTAGAGCTTGACGGCCCGGTGGGAAAAGTGCGGATAACCAGGCGAGACATTCGTGAAGTACAGCTTGCAAAAGCAGCCATTCGAGCAGGAGTATCCGTCTTGATGGACCGGGCCGGCATCGAGAAGCAAGATATAGACCGGATTCTGCTTGCCGGAGCCTTCGGAAACTACATCGATCCCAAAAATGCCCTGCGAATAGGCATGCTTCCCAATGTGCCGGTCGAAAGAGTTTCACCCGTAGGCAATGCGGCCGGTCTGGGTGCAGTTCTGGCAGTTCTCGATAGCGGGATTCGAGAGAGAGCGGAACGTCTCAGCGGTGAGATACATTATGTAGAACTATCTGGGAGAAAGGATTTCAACGAGATCTTCGTTGAGAATCTTGCCTTGAGGGAGGGATAAAGAATGGCTTTCAAGAGATCAGTCATACCTTTGCTCGGCGCGCCGGGAGCAAGACTGACGGGAACAAAGCTTAAAGAGAATCTCACAAACGCGGAAATCCAGTTCAAGTCTTTGTCGAAGCTTATGGAGGAGTTTCAGCCCGACGGGATCTTCTTCATGATGGACCTGACAGTCGAAGCCGAGGCGTTGGGACTGGAGATCGGTTTCCCGGAGGATGGCAATCCCTACGTTAAGGAACATCCAATAAAGGGACAGGACGAGCTGGCCTCTGTCGAAAACTCCTGGAGCGGAGTATCCGGCAGAATGAGGATCTTCACAGAAGTTACAGATAAGATGGCGAGAAAACTGCCGGGAATGAAGGGCAGCTACGTTATCGGTCCACTTAGCCTTGCAGGAGAACTGATTGGGGTTACAGACCTCTGTATGAAACTGATAGAAGAGCCGGATTTTGCGGAGAGCGCAATAGACTTCTGTGCAAGGGTTGTAGGTGAATACTCGAAAGCGCTAATCGACCACGGCGCGGACATGATAGCCGTGCTTGAACCGACGGCGGTGCTCTTATCCAAGAGACAGTTCAAACGTTTCGCGCTTCCGTATTTTGAAAAGCTCAGATCAGAACTTTCAAAACCTTTAATTTATCACATCTGCGGAGACACGGAACACATAGTAGAACCTATGGGTGCAAGCGGCGCCTACGGACTGAGCCTTGACAGCATGGTGGACCTGAAGGATGCGGCGGAGAGAATTCCCGAAGATGTTTTTCTTATAGGCAACATAGATCCGGTCAAGGTCTTCCTTCAGTCAAACGGAGAGGAGGTCGAAAGAGAAACTGCAAACCTTCTAGAGAAAATGAAGAACGTACCTAACTTCATTTTGAGTTCCGGGTGTGATATTCCACTGGAGACTCCTCATGAGAACATCGCCGCCTTCTTCAGGGCCGGCAGGAATTTTCGGTCGTAATACAATACCTCAGGTTCAGAAGAAGAGCAGATTCTTCAGCGGGAATTATCGAGAACCATATTCGTATGCGCATTCGAAAAGTCTGAAGATCTTCCCGGGTGATACTTCGGCCTGAATGTTGTGGATAGGAGCAAAGACAAAGCCTCCGCCCGGAGAGAAAATGTCGATGCGCCGGCGAATATCGTCCTCAAGATCCTTGAGTGTTCCGAAAGGCAGGACGTGCTGTGTGTCACATCCTCCTCCCCAGAAGACGATATCTCTTCCGAATTCCTTCTTCAGCCTTTCCGGCTCCATATTCTTCGCGTTGGTCTGAACCGGGTTCAGGATCTGAACACCGACTTTTATGAAATCTGGTATGAAGGTATAGACTGACCCACAGGAATGAAGAAAGATGAAAAGATCGGGTTTCTTCCTGTGAATGAAGTCACACAGGTCTTTCAGTCTGGGCTTGAAGACAGATCTGAAAATCCGGGGCGATATCGCCGTGTTTTCCTGGGTGCCGTAATCGTCGCCAATCTGGATAATATCTATATCGTCTCCCACGTTAGAGAGATACTTTTCCAGATCTACAATATAGGTTTCGAGGAGCCGGTCGAGAAAGAACTCCATAAGAGACCGGTCGGTAATCAGTCTCTCCATGAACTCCTGGTACCCGAACATTAAATGGCCCGCCTCGAAGAAGTTTCCCCCGAAAGCCCCGATTACGGCGCAGTCTGTTGACTCACGTATTCCCGAGAGCTGTCCTTTCAGGAACTCTATTTCCTCGGCAGTCAGTTTTGGCTGAACAAGAGCCGAGATCTCCTCTTTGCTCTCGGCCTGGGCAAGGGGGAAGTTACTCCTGTCGAAGTAATGGCCGCCCCGGGGCATCCTCGCGACTTCGACACCGTCCCTCTCGATTGCTAGCGAACCGTCCTCTTTCACTTTGGGGTCGAAACCATCTGGAAAGAGGTATCTCGACCCATCTTCGAAGATCTCTCGCCTGATCCAGGAATCGATTCTGGTTCCAAAGCCTCCGTTCAGTCTCTTGAGTTCGATCACATCGGAACGAACTTCTCTCCTGATCTCCTCATCGATAAGGGCAAGCATCTGATGAATATCGAAAACCTTTACTGGAAGATCACAATAACCGAGATAATCTACAAGCTTCCAGTAAGCTTTAGCATGAATGCCGGTCGACCTCATTCCTCCCAGATCGATGGGAATGCGGTCAGGTTCGCGGTGTTTCAACGTTTTCAACACTCTATCTCGCGAAGTCATGCAGTTCCTCTCCTTTCAGATCCTTCTCTCCTGAGACTCTACGAAACAATTATGCCTGAGACAGATTCTTTTGCTTCACTACTGTAAGATTTAGAAATAGGATCCACCTCTCTTTAAGCTCTTCATTACCCATAAGTTACGGAGCTGAATAGGAATCATATTGTGCTTCTTCTCCCTTGGCAGTATATGCTGTATTTGGCTTCTGATGATCCTGATCTTAAGTCCTCCCTTGAGGGAGGAGGGCCACGCAGTGGCGGAGGGTGTGCACGTC